>CAZAFX010000016.1:0-14372 GCA_964484895.1 uncultured archaeon
TCGAGGAGCGGCTGGAGGAGATCGAGGCGGAGATCGACGAGCAGCGGGACCAGTCGCTGGTCAAGGATATCGAGAAGATCAAGGGGAAGATCGAGCGGAAGAAGGGGAAGATCGAGAACAAGCGGGAGAAGATCGAGCAGATTGAGGAGTTGCTGGGGGAGTACGAGAAGGTGTCGCGGTCGCGCAGCGGGTCGTCGCGGGCCGTGAACGCGGTGCTTGACCTGGGGCGGGACGGGGTGTACGGGACGGTGCAGGACCTGGTGCACTACGGGGACCGGTTCGCGGTGGCGCTGGAGACGGCGGCGGGGAAGCGGCTGCAGAACGTGGTGGTGGAGACGCAGCAGGACGCGACGGCGTGTGTGAACCACCTGAAGCAGAACAGTATCGGGCGGGCGACCTTCCTGCCGCTGGACGATGTCAACCCGCGGAACACGTCGAAGGCGGCGGAGGAGGCGCTGCAGCTGCCGGGGGTGGTTGACTACGCTATCAACCTGGTGGACTACGACGACCGGTACGCGGCGGCGATCGAGTACGTGTTCGGCGACACGCTGGTGGCGGAGGACCTGGAGAGTCTGGAGGACGCGGGCCGGGTGCGGGCGGTGACGCTGGACGGGGATATCATGCGGAAGTCCGGAGCCATCACGGGCGGGGCGAAGAAGAAGCGGCGGTCCAAGTCCTCCTCCGGTGGCGGCGGGTCCAGCAGCATCAACCCGGAGGAGAAGCGGGCGGAGAAGGAGTCTCTGGAGGATGAGATCGACGATCTGAAGGAGGAGATCGGGGAGCTGAACGCGTTGCTGGAGGACAAGCAGGCGGAAGAGGAGGAGGCGTCGGCGGTGTCCGAGGAGCTGCAGGAGGAGCGGAGTGGGCTGCGGGGCGAGCTGGACGAGCTGAAGGATGAGCGGCGGGAGACGGCGGAGGAGCTGAACAACCTGCGGAACCGAATCGGGCAGGACCGGGAGAAGCGGGCGAAGTTCCAGGCTGAGCTTGAGAACGTGGAGGACGACCTGGACAGCGAGGAGTACGAGGCGGTGGACGAGGACGCGGTCGCGGAGCTGCGGGAGGAGTCGCTGGACAGCCTGAAGACGAAGAAGACGAACGTCATCACCGAGATGAACGATCTGGGCAACGTCAACATGCGGGCGGTGGACGAGTACGAGGCGTTCAAGGAGGAGTTCGACGAGTTCGAGGAGAAGGTGGAGCAGATCCGGCAGGAGAAGCGGGAAATCGAGCAGCTTATCGCGGATATCGAGGAGCAGAAGCGGGAGACGTTCATGGAGACGCTCGAGGCGGTTGACGAGCAGTTCAACCGGATCTTCCAGAAGCTGTTCGACGGCGGGGAGGCCCACCTCGCGCTGGAGGACGAGGACGACCTGTCGTCCGGGCTGGAGATCCGGGCGCAGCCGCCGGACAAGGATCCGCACGTGCTTGACAGCCTGTCCGGCGGGGAGAAGACGCTGACGGCGATCGCGTTCATGTTCGCCCTGCAGGAGTACGACCCGTCGCCGTTCTACGTGATGGACGAAATCGATGCAGCGCTGGACAGCAAGAACGCGCAGCGGCTGTCCGAGCTGCTGAAGGAGTACGCCGCGGACCACCAGTTCATCGTCATCTCCCACAACAACGAGACCGTGCGACACGCGGAGCGTGCCTACGGCGTGTCGATGACCGAGGGCGTCTCCCAGATCAGGAGCGTCGAGCTGGACCAGGAGTGATACTGGTCAGTGCTCTGCCTCCTTCCGGCGGTCGTGGAGGCGGCGGAGGTAGACTCCGCCAAGCATCAGCGCCGCATCACCGATGATACCGACAATCGCTCCCACCACAAGAAGCGGGACCGGCGGCTGCGGTGCCGCGGTGAACGCCATCCGGGTCACGTCCATCAGCAGGACCGTGCCGATGATGCCAAGAAGCCATCCTGTCCGGGTCGGGCGGGCCGCCATATCCGATTCGATGAGGAGGACGGCCGTGACAAGCATCACCAGCGCGACCCCGCCAAGGTAGAACAGACCCGGGAGCCCTGGCTGGAGGTCTTCCAGTGGGATACGGCCGGTAAGCAGGGCGATCGCTCCCACCAGATCCATCAGGAGCATGGCGCCGCCGCCCAGGATGTCAACGTAGGACAGGAACCCTATCGTCTGCGCAGACACCGCATCGACATCCATAGGCGCACACATCCGTAGAACGGCAGCCGGCTTAAATAAGTTCGGGGCGGCGGGGCAGTGCCTCCCGACGGCCTGTGTTGAGTGCACTGACGTGCGGTCCCCGGAGGAGGGGACGCATCCAGAGGACACGTAGCTTTATCAGTGGGGGCGCCACAGGGTTGGACAGGGGGCCTGGACTGGGGGTAGGGGACGCAGTGACCACTGGATGACACCACCGACACAGGCCGTGCCCGGGGAGATGCCGGGTGAGGAGTTCGACCCGCACAGCGTCAAGGATATCTCTGAAGGTGACTGGGAGGCCGTCCTGGAACGGTTCACGCAGGATATGGACCCGTGGGCGATCGACATCGTCACGCTCGCGGACCGGTACAAGAGCTATATCGAGCGGCTTGAGCGGTTCGACCTCGAGCTCCCCGGCCGCGTCATCCTCATCGGCGCCGTCCTGCTGCGGATGAAGGCCGAGGTGCTGCGGGCAGAGCACGACGACGAGGCGCAGGAGGCCGAGGAGGAGCTCGATGAGATGTTCGGCGACGCCGAGGAGTGGGCGGAGCCGCAGGACGAGCAGCAGCTGCGCATCCCGGAGGCGGTGCCGCAGCCCCCGGTGAAGAAGCGGGGGACGCGGAAGGTAACGCTGGACGAGCTGACCGCCGCCTTGGAGGACGCGATGGCGATCGAGGAGCGCCGCGGGGCGCGGCAGGAGGAGCGGCGGGAGGTCGAGGACTTCGGGGTGGAGGTCGAGGAGAACGATATCTCCGACCGGCTTGATAGCCTGTTAGACACCGTGCGGTCCGTGCTGCAGCGGGGGCGGGACGCCGTGACGTTCTCCCAGCTGGTGGAGGAGGACCGGCAGGACCAGATCGAGACGTTCGTCCACCTCATGCACCTGGAGACCGAGGAGCGCGTCCGGTGCATCCAGGAGGAGTTCCTCGGCGAGATCGAGGTCGAGCTACTAGAAGATAACTGAGCACGGGACGGCATGGACCACGACACCGGTATAGCGGCCGCCGTCAACGAGGCGCGGCAGGCGCTGGACGACGGGGAGGTCCCCATCGCAGCCGTCGTGACGGGGCAGGACGCCATCCGGAGCCGGGCGCGGTCCGCCGTCGTGCAGCAGGACGTGGCGACCGCGCACGCCGAGCTGCTCGCCATTGAGGACGCGACCGCGGCGCGGCAGCCCGTGTCGACGCTGTACGCCACGCTGGAGCCGTGCCTCATGTGCCTCGGTGCCGCCGCGCTGGCCGGCATCAGCACGGTGGTGGTCGGGATGCGCGCTCCCGTCGACGGCGCCGCGCTGGACGCGGAGCAGCTGCCGTGGCGGCAGCTCGACCCGCCGGATGTCATCGGGCCAGCGGCCGCGGACGAGGTGCGGGCGTTGCTGGAGCAGTTCCGCGACTGGTATCCGGACCACGGCGGCGCCGACTACGTGAGGCGGACCCTAGAGGGATAAACGAGGAGGGACAATGCATACGAGCGTGATGCGGCATGGATGAGAAGAAGGCGGTGGCGGAGGCGGCGCTGTTCCTGTCCGAGGAGCCGCTGTCGACCGACGAGCTGGCGGACGTGATGAATCTCGGGTCGCCCGGCTACGTCCAGCAGGTCATCGACGAGCTCGAGGAGGACCTGGAGGATGACGGCCGGGGATTGACCATCGTGGAGCAGGACGGCCGGTACGAGATGGTGGTCAAACACGACCTGGTGGACGCCGTCGAGCACCTGGCGCCGCACCGCGACCTGGGCGAGGCCGCGCTCCGCACGCTCGCGCTCATCGCGTACAACGCACCGGTGAAGCAGTCTCACGTCGTCGACGTCCGCGGTAACAGGGCGTACCAGCACATCAAGGAGCTCATCGACCGCGGGTTCGTGGCGGCGGAGGAGGCCGGCCGCACCAAGGAGCTGGACGTGACCGACCACTTCCTCGACTACTTCGACCTCGACCGGCCCGACGAGTTCGCCGCGGCCGCCGACACCGGCGATGCTGCAGGCGACGCGGACGCGGCGGAGACGCCGGATCCTGCCGACGCGCCCACTGATTTTTAAGGCGGCACCCCGTAGAGAGGAAGCATGGCATGGTACGCGCTGGAGGCGCTCGACGACGCGCTCACGCGCACCACGGAGCTGATGACGCCGTTCGACCTCGGGACGTGGGCGCGGCTCGCGCTGCTCGCCGCGCTCACCGGCGGCATCGGCGCGGGGAACGCGCTCCAGCTGACACCGACGCCGGGCAGCGGCGGCTCGACCGAGGGGATCTCAGGCCTGTCGACGGCGTCCACGGCGCTGGCGCCGGACAGTGTCACCGGCCTGGTCGCCGCCACACCAGGGATGGGAATCGCCGCGGCCGCCGCCTTGCTCGTCCTCGTGGTCGTCCTGTTCTTCCTCGTGCTGTCGAGCGCGATGAAGTTCGTGTTCTTCGAGGTGGTGCGGCACGATACTGTGACGATACTGGACTACCTGTCGCCGCACTGGGGCGACGGGGTGCGGTACGCGCTGTTCCGCGTCGGCTACCTCGCCGTCTTCGTCGGGCTGGTCGGCGGGATGGTCGGTGCCGGCGTCGTGGGCGGTGTCCCGGCCGGGGCGGCGGCCGCCGTCGGCATCCCGCTGCTCGTCCTGTGGGCCGTGTTCGGGACGCTGGTGCACGACTTCGGGCTGCTGCGGATGATTGCGTCCGGCACCGGGGTGGTCGCGAGCGTGCGGTCGCTGTGGCCGGTGGTCCGCCGCGAGTGGCGGCAGGTGGGCGTCTACCTGCTTGTGCACCTCGTGCTCGGGATCGCGCTCGGTATCCTGCAGATGCTGGCGCTGGTCGGGGTCTCGCTGGCCGCCCTGGTCGTCGCCGGCATCCCTACCGCCGTGCTGTGGGCGGTGTTCCGGCCCGCCGCGCTTGTGCCCGGCGTCCTCGGTGTCATCGGGTGGCTGGCCGCGGTGTTCCTTGCGCTCGCTCCGTTCGCCACCTACCGCTACTACTTCGCCCTGTCCGTGTACGAGGACCTCACCGCGTGACGCCCGGTGGACGCGATTTAAAACTCCGGCGTCCGCAGCATGGGGCATGCCGAAGGACATGGCGGCGATGGATCTCATCGCCCTGCTGCAGGAGCTGCGGGTGCTGGAGGAGGCGCGCATCGACAAGTTCTACCAGCGCGGCCACGAGCTCATCGTCCATGCCTACAAGCCCGGGGACAAGAAATACCGGCTGTTCACGACAGGCGGCCGCGCGTTCCTCACCGACTACAAGCGGGAGATGCCGCAGCGGCCCCCCGGCTTCTGCATGGCGCTCCGCAAGCAGCTCGGCGGCGCCGTCATCGAGCGGGTGGAGCTGCCGGTGTTCGACCGCGTGCTCGAGCTGCACACCGAGGAGCACGTCCTCGTCTTCGAGCTGTTCAACGAGGGGAACGTCATCCTCACGAACAAGGGCGGCGAGATCCTCCGCATCATGGACGCCGGGACCGTGCTCGGCCGCGACCTCTACCCCGGTGAGGAGTACACGTACCCCGCGGATCCGGCGCCGCCCGGTGACGTGGACGAGATCACGGCCGACGAGCCGGCGGAGACGGACGTGGTGGTCGCGCTCGCTGCCGGCATGAGCCTCGGTGGCCGGTACGCCGAGGAGGTCTGCAGCCGGGCCGGCGTCGACAAATCCACGCCGGTCGCCGACCTGACCGCGGCGGACGAGGAGGCGGTGCTGGACGCGCTGCACGGGCTGCACGACACCTTGCAGGCGGGCGAGCTGGAGCCGCACGTGTACAGCGACGCGGACGGGCCGCTCGTTGCGACCCCGGTCCCGTTCGGGACGTTCCAGGACCATGACAGCGAGGCGTACGACAGCTTCTCCCGCGCGCTGGACACGTACTTCACCGAGGCGGAGAAGGCGGAGGAGCGGCGGGAGCAGCGGCAGGCGTACCGGGAGCGGAAGGAGAAGCTGGAGCGGCGGCTGGAGCAGCAGGAGCGGAAGATGGAGGGGCTGGAGACCGCCGTCGAGGAGAACCAGGCCAAGGGCGACCTGATATACGAGCACTACGGGCTGGTGGAGGAGGTGCTGGACAGCGTGCGGAGCGCGCGGCAGCAGTACAGCGAGGACGAGATGCGGGAGCGGCTGGAGAGCGAGCAGGCGCAGGGCGTCCCGGCCGCGGAGGCCATCGTCCGGCTCGACCTGGGCAACGAGGCCGTGGTCGTCGACCTCGACGGCGAGGAGGTGCGGCTTGACCTGTCGACGGGCGTCGAGGAGAACGCCGAACGGTTCTACGAGAAGGGCAAGCAGTCGCGGCAGAAGCGGGAGGGGCTGGAGGACGCTCTGCGGGAGACGCGGCGCGAGCTTGAACGGCTGGAGCCCGAGGACGTGGACGTCGAGGACAGGTTCGAGAACAAGCGGCGGCGGAAGGAGGAGCGGAACTGGTACGAGAAGTTCCGGTGGACCTGGTCGAGCGACGGCTACCTCATCATCGCCGGCCGCGACACCACCACCAACGACATGGTCGTCAAGAAATACATGGAGCCCCACGACGTCTACGTCCACGCCGAGTTCCAGGGCGCCCCGTCCGTCGTCGTGCGGACCGAGGGGGACGAGGACGTGCCGGGGTCGACGCTGGAGGAGGCGGGGCAGGTCGCCGTCACCTACGCCAAGGCCTGGCAGGCCGGCGTGACCAGCGAGGACGCCTACCACGTGTCACCGGAACAGGTCACGCAGGAGCCGGAGAGCGGCGAGTACCTGCCCAAGGGCAGCTTCGTCATCCGCGGTGACCGCACCTACCTCCGGAACCTGCCCGTCGCCGCCGCCGTCGGGCTCTACCAGGATAAGGACCGGGTCGTGCCGATGGGCGGGCCGCCCTCAGCGGTGCGGACGCACTGCGACCACTACGTCACGCTGGAACAGGGCGGCGACCAGCCCAGCGATGTCGCCAAGCAGATCCGCGACCACTTCAACGAGTACACCGAGCAGCGGCTGGACGTCGACGCCATCATCCGCGCCCTGCCGCCCGGCGACTGCCGGGTCGCGGAGCGGCACTGACCCGGCTCCGTTAAATAGCTCCGGACGCGCCACTCCTGCATGCCGCGCATCGAGACCACCCACACCGGCAGCCTGCCGCGGCACGCCGCGGTCCGGGAGGCGCTCGGCGCCGACGCGGCGGACACGGATGCGGTGGCCGCGGCGGTCAAGCGGGTAATCCAGCAGCAGGTCGAGACCGGGCTGGACTGCATCAACAACGGAGAGCAGGCGCGACTCGCCTACTCCGTCGGGGTGACCGACCGCCTGGATGGGTTCGGGGACGCGCACGCGGACCGGGACCTGCCCGCGGACCTCGAGGACGTGCCCCGGTACGCGGAGGAGCTGTTCGAGGGCATCGACCACATCGGCGGGCCGGTGGCCGAGGGCCCCATCTCGTACGCGGGGCCTGACGGGCTGCTCGAGACACTGGAGCAGGCCCGGGACGCGATGCAGGCGGCCGGTCACGACGGCTCCCGGTTCCACACCGCGCCCTCGCCCGGTGCGGTCGCCCGGTTCACCGACTCCGCGCACCACGACACGCAGGATGACTACCTGTTCGACCTGGCGGAGGCGCTGCGGGCTGAATACGCGGCCATCGTGGACGCCGGCTTCCATCTGCAGGTGGACGCACCGGACCTGCTGGCCAGCCGCACCATCGCCTACAAGGAGCTCGACGAGGCGGCGTTCGCGGACCGGGTGGTGGTGCACGTCGAGGCGCTCAACCACGCGCTGCGGGACGTGGACGCCGGTGATGTGCGGATGCACGCGTGCTGGGGGAACTATCCGGGCCCGCACCACCACGACGTTGCCCTGGACGCGGTCATCGACCTGTTCTACGAGGCGGACGTGTCCGGGCTGATCGTGGAGGCCGCGAACCCGCGGCACGCCCACACACCGGACACGCTCCACGAGCACCCGCTGCCGGACGGGTGGACGCTCGTCCCGGGCGTCATCGACGTGAAGACCAACATCGTCGAGCACCCTGAAGTCGTTGCCGACCGGCTGCAGCGGTGCGCGGAGGCGGTGGGTGCGGACCGTGTGATGGCCGGGACCGACTGCGGGTTCGAGACCGTGCTGTCCGCGAACTTCGTGCACCCGGAGATCGCGTGGCAGAAGCTGGAGGCGCTCGTGGAGGGTGCCGCGCTGGCCGAGCAGCGGCTGGCATGAGTCAGTCCAGCAGCGGGGCGACCGCGTCCCACACGTCCTGGTGGATGGTGTCCTTCGACCGCATCGCGCCGTCGTCCACGCAGTCGATGACCGTCCATCCCTCGCGCTCCCCAAGCGCCAAGTACCGGTCGTACACCTGCTCCTGGAACGCGCGGTCCGCCTCGTGCTGGTCCGCGTCGTCCCCGAGCTGGTCCAGCGCCACCCGGGGCGGCACGTCGAGGAAGATGACGCGGTCCGGCTGGGGCAGCCGGCTGTCGACCGCCTGCAGCCAGTCCGCCAGTGCCGCCCGGTCGTCCGCCGCGGCCTCAGCTGACTGGAACGCGTAGTTGGACTGGCTGTACCGGTCCGCCACGAGCACGCCGCCGTCCCCGAGCAGCTCGCGGAACTCGTCCTTGAACTGGTACCGGTCCAGCGAGTAGAGCAGGGCGCGGACCTCCACCGGCATCTCGTCCTTGTCCCCGAACCCGCCGTCCAGGTACCGGCGGACGAGCTGCCCGAAGTCGGTGTCGTACGCCGGGAACTCCACCCAGTGCACGTCCTCGCCCGCGTCCCGCAGCCGGTGCACCAGGCGACGGGTCTGGGTCGCCTTCCCCGCCGCGTCCAGCCCCTCGATCACCACGAACGTCCCGTCCCGGGCCATGGGCTCAGATACGCCTGCATCGTTCATAAACCCTTCCTCACAGGCGCCGTTCCACGGCAGCGTTAAAACTGTGCAGGCCGCTCGTGGCGGCATGGACGTGGCGGAGCTGGCCGGGCGCGGCGTGCCGGGCTACGTGGTGGACTGGCTGCAGGAGAACGGTATCACCGCGCTGACGCCGCCGCAGGAGCAGGCGGTCGAGGCGGGCGTGCTGGAGGGTGAGTCGGCGGTGGTGTCGAGCCCGACCGCGTCCGGGAAGACGCTGATCGCGCAGCTACGGGCCGCGGTGCTGGGGGCGGAGACCGACCGGAAGACGCTGTACCTGGTGCCGCTGAAGGCGCTGGGCAGCGAGAAGTACGATGACTTCTCCGCGTTCTTCGACGGTGAGCTGGACGTGGCGCTGTCGGTCGGGGACATGGATGCGGGCGACGGCTGGGTGGAGACGAAGGACCTCATCATCATGACCGTGGAGAAGCTGGACGCGGTGCTGCGGCACAACCCGTCCTGGATCGCGCAGGTCGGGCTGGTGGTGGTGGACGAGATCCACCTGCTGGACGACCAGGGCCGCGGGCCGACGCTGGAGGTCGCATTGACGAGGCTGCGGGACCTGCTGGACGCGCAGCTGCTGGGCCTGTCCGCCACCATCCGGAACGCCGAGGAGCTGGCGGACTGGCTGGACTGTGAGCTGGTCGCGTCGGACTACCGGCCGGTTGACCTGAAGGAGGGGGTCTACTTCGACGGCAGCATCCAGTTCCACCACGACACCGTTGACGGGGGTGCAGGCGGGAACGATTCCGAGCCGGGCGCGTTCGTGACCGGGAGCGAGAAGCTGGAGGAGGAGCGGGTGGAGCCCGACGAGGAGCTGGAGCTGGCGACGGGGCACGGGGATGCGACGCTGAACGTGCTGGCGGATACGTTCGACCGCGGGCACCAGGCGATCACGTTCGTGCGGTCGCGGAAGTCAGCGGAGGCGGCGGCGGAGCGGGCCGGGTCCGTGGCGTCACGGGACCTGTCGCGGGACGAGCAGAAGCAGCTCGCGGAGCTGGCGGACCGGGTGGAGACGGTGCTGGGGAGCCCGACGGAGCAGTGCCGGCGGCTGGCGGACTGCGTGCGGGACGGGGCGGCGTTCCACCATGCCGGGCTGCTGTCCGAGCAGCGGTCGATGGTGGAGGACGCGTTCCGGGACGGGCTGCTGCGGACTGTGGCCGCGACGCCGACCCTTGCAGCAGGTATGTCGCTGCCGGCGTACCGCATCGTGGTGCGGGACGTGAAGCGGTACACCGACAACGGGCTGCAGTACATCCCCGTCCTGGAGTACAAGCAGATGGCGGGGCGGGCCGGCCGGCCGGAGCACCACGACGAGGGCGAGGCGGTGGTGGTGGCGAAGGAGCGGGGGCAGGTCCAGGAGGTGCGTGACCGGTACGTGCGGGGGCAGCCGGAGCAGATCCACTCCAAGCTGGCTGTCGAGCCGGTGCTGCGGATGCACGCGCTGGGACTAATCGCGACCGGGTACGCGTCGTCGTTCGACGACCTGACGCGGTTCTTCGGGATGACGTTCTACGCGCACCAGTACGGGGAGATGGACGAGGTGCGGGAGACGCTGCGGGGTGTGGTCGAGGACCTGGACCGGTACGGGTTCGTCGAGGCGGACGATGACCAGCTGGCGCCGACGGCGGTGGGGCGGCGGGTCGCCGAGCTGTACGTGGACCCGGACTCGGCGCACCGGATGATGGCGGCGATGGAGGAGGCCGAGGAGCGGGATGGGGTGCCGGCGGTGGCGTACCTGGTGGAGCTGTGCCGGACCGTGGAGATGAAGCCGCGGCTGCGCATCCGGAAGAACGAGGCGGTGGACGTGGAGGAGCTACTGGCGGCGGCCGAGCCCGAGCTGCTGGGCGACGTGCCCGCGGAGTGGGACGACGTGCAGTACGAGCCGTTCCTGGAGGCGGCGAAGACCGCGTTCATGTTAAAGGAATGGATCGGGGAGGTGGAAGAGGACGAGCTGATGGAACGGTACAGCGTGACGCCCGGCGGCATCCGGGCGAAGGTGGAGCAGGCCGACTGGCTGCTGTACGCGTGCAGCGAGATCTGCACCCTGCAGGAGTGGGAGGACGCCCGGGAGGACATGCAGCGGCTGCGCACGCGGGTGAAGCACGGCATCACGGAGGAGCTGCTGCCGCTGGTGAAGTTCGACCAGATTGGCCGGGTGCGGGCGCGGCGGCTGCACGACCGCAGCATCACCTCCACGGCCGACATCCGGGAGGCGTCGTTCAACGCCCTGAAGAACGCGGTCGGGAAGCGCGCCGCCGAGTCGCTGAAGGAGGGTGTCGGGCAGGAGAACGTGTTCGACAAGGAGAACATCCTCGACTACATGGGCGACTAGCGGCTCCATCAGCCGATCATACGCTCTCGGCCGCCGCACGACGAAGCTGATACGGCCCGAACTGTGATATACCGGGACCCCCCAGTGTGGTGTATGGAGCGGCTCGTCTACCTGGGTGACGCCGCGGCGGCCCGGGACGTGCTGGACCGGGCGGCGTGGCGCGGGGTGGACGGGGTGGAGCTGGATCTGACGGCGGTGGACGATGACGGATTCGACCGGATCCGTGACGCGGTGCGGGATGCGGCCGTGACTGTGCGGAGCGTGCACGACGGGCGGACGCGGACCGTTGGGCTGCAGGAGTGGGCGCTGTTCCGAAGCCATCTTGACCGGGTGGCGGAGCGGGCGCGGGAGCTCGGGGCGTCGTCGCTCAGCGTGCACCCGCCGCATGTGGAGGTCGGCAGCGCGCACACGGTGCGGGACGTGCAGGAGTTCATGGGGGACGTGGACGCCGACGCGGCCGGGCACGACCTGGAGGTGTGGTTCGCGCTGGACGGGTTCCTGCTCGACCCGGAGCTGGTGCGGCTGGCGTTCGACCGCCTGGACGACCCGGCCATCGGGGTCATGGTCGACCTCGGGGCGCGGGTGGACGGGGTGGACCCTGTGCCGCTGCTGGAGAAGCTGGATGCGCGGCTGCGGAAGGTGCGGGCGGCGGGGACGGTGGACGAGATGGAGCAGGAGCTGGCACCGGTGGACGGAGAGATCGTCGCGGTGGCCGAGCATATCGACGGGCCGGGCTGAGCGAAAGGTATATACGGTGCCGGTGCGGTCTGGCGGGTATGCCGGAGTGCGGGGAGTGCGGGGAAGCCGTGGACGCGGACGACAAGTTCTGCCCGTCGTGCGGCGCGTCGCTGTCCGGCGGCGCGGCGACGGCGGTGCGGCAGGAGTGGCGGTGGGACCTGCGGCTGCTGTGGTACACCTGGCCGTTCTACGTCACGCTCCTGGCCGAACTCTTCCTGCTCTGGCTTGTCGTGTCCCGGTATCCGGGACTGTTCGCCGCGCTGCCCGGGAGCAACGCCGCCATCACCGCCGCGATAATCGTGCTCCCGATCGCCGTGAACGTGGCGGTGTACGGCCTGTTCCTCAAGGAGCGCGGGTAGCCGGGCGACGGGACGGGGTCAGTCTCCCATCCTGTCCTCGAGCCAGTCCGTCAGGGTGACGCGGTCCTTGTTGGCCTGCTCCGCTTCGAGCACCTTCTGTGGATCGAGGTCGTCTTCTTTGACGCGGTCCTTGACCTCGGCGACCGTGTGCTCGGCGACGAGCGCGTCGTAGTCCGTCTCGTCAACCTCTTCCTTGTCGTACCGCTCCGCGTCGTCCTGTGCCGTGTCGCTGTCCCCTGCGTCGGCAGGTGCGTCGGTGTCGACGACGTCACCCTTCTCGTGGCCGCAGTACGGGCACTGGTCGTCGTAGAGGTGGACCTTGGCACCGCAGGACGGGCAGTCGATCATATTCCGGCGCTTGCTCCAGACGTAGAGCAGGTAGGCGAGCGCCGCGAGCAACAGGACGACCGCGAGTGCACGGAGCTCCAGCATCGCTGCCATCGTACGTAGCTGCGGCATCCCGCCTTATAAAAATATAGTGCCGCAGCCGGGCGTATGGAGACGCCGACCGTCATCATCAACCTGAAGACGTACGAGCAGGGGTCGGGCGACGGGGCGCTCGAGATGGCGTACGTGTGCGACCGGGTGGCGGCGCAGGAGGATGCGTCGGTCGCGGTCGCGGTGCAGAACGCGGACATGGCGCGGATCGCGCCGCGGGTGGACGTACCCGTGCTGGCCCAGCACGTCGACCCGGCAGGGTACGGGTCGCATACGGGGAGCGACGTGGCGGAGACGCTGGCGTACAACGGGGCGGACGGCGTCCTTATCAACCACTCCGAGGACCAGGCCTCGCTGGACGTAATCGAGGGCAGCGTGGACCGGGCGCACGACGCCGGGCTGGAGACCGTGGTCTGCGTGGATGCGCCGGAGCTGGCGGAGACCGTGTCCAAGTTCAAGCCGGACTACGTGGCGTTCGAGCCCCCGGAGCTGATCGGCGGGGACACGTCGGTGTCGACGGCGCAGCCGGAACTTGTGGAGGAGGCCGTGGACCGGTCGTCACGCACCGTGCTGTGCGGGGCGGGCGTGAAGGACGCGGACGATGTCGCGGCGGCGCTGGAGCTCGGGACGGCGGGCGTGCTCGTGGCGTCGGGCGTGGTGAAGGCGGCGGACCCGGCCGCGGCGCTGCGGGACCTGGTATCCGGCATGCAACGATGACACGGGCGCTGTTTATCGGGCGGTTCCAGCCGTTCCACAAGGGCCACCTGCACGCCGCTGAGACGGCGGAGGCGGCGTACGACCTCACCGTGGGCGTGGGGAGCGCGGAGACGTCGCACACCGCGCACAACCCGCTCACGTTCGACGAGCGGGAGCGGGTGCTGGCGGCGTGCATCGGCGACGTGGACGTGGTGCCGGTGCCGGACCAGGACGACAACGAGGCGTGGCTTGACTTCGTGGCCGAGACGTTCGACTTCGACGTCGGTATCTCCGGGAACGACCTCGTGCAGGAGCTGTTCCGCAGCCGCGGCTGGCCGGTGGAGGAGCCGCACTACTTGGAGCCGGACCGGTTCTCCGGCACCGCCATCCGGGAGCGAGTGCGGGCCAGGGAGCCGTGGCGGGACCGGGTGCCGGACTGCGCGCTGCGGGTGCTGGACGACGTCGGGTTCGTGGACCGGGTGCGGGCGACCGGCAACTAGGTGAACGTGATGTCGTCGCTGGCCGCTGTCTCGCCGAACAGCCAGTCGGCGTGGTGGAGCGCGTAGTCCTCGTCCTCTCCATCAAGGGCTGCGGTGGTATCCTCGACGATGACGGACCGGTAGTCGCGGAGCGCCGCCGAGGCGGCGGTGTGGAGGACGCAGACGTTCGTGAGGACGCCGGCCACGAGCACGGTCTCGATGCCGTTGAACCGGAGGTGCTGGTTGAGGTTGGTCTCGAAGAAGGCGTCGTAGGTCCCCTTCTCCACAACCAGCTCCTCGACTCCCGGGTCGCGGGGTGCAAGCGCGTCCACGATCTCCGTATC
>CAZAFX010000017.1:0-9906 GCA_964484895.1 uncultured archaeon
GGGGGGGGGGGACTATTCACCTCATTACGCGCCAGATATTATATTTCTTGACTTCAAGCGCCATGCTGATGGCTGATGCTGCTATCGGTGCCGCCGAGGACATCAGCAATGAACCGGTCAGCTTCATCATCCCCTGCCGATCCCGTGCGGATGCTGACGAACTCGTCGCATCCCTCAGCCGTGAGCAAAAGGAAGACTTTGAGATTATCCTCGTCGAGGGCACCAATCCAGCCGTACAACGCAACCAGGCTGTGCAGCGTGCTGAAAACGAGTACCTTGTCTTCCTCGACCATGACTCTATCCCTGTCGGCTCCTCCATCTCAACCGGAGTAACAACCTTGAAGAGCCAGGATGATGTCGCTGCTGTCGGCGGACCCGAAGGGTGCTGTGAACACGCCTCCCTGCGGTGCCGGCTGCTGAACGGCGTCTACCGAAGTGCGTTCGCACTCGGGAGGGCGCGGGCACGGTATGCGCCGACGGGGGACACACGCCCCGCCTCACAGAAAGAGATTATCCTCTCCAATCTCATCGTGAAGAAATCTGCTCTGGCAGATATCGGCGGGTTCAACGAGTCCCTGTTCCCCAACGAGGAGAACGAACTTCATACTCGGCTCAAGGAGGCCGGGTGGGAAATCCTATACAGTCCGGACCTCCGGGTGACAAGCTGTAAGTCGGAGTCTTTGACGGCCTTCATCTCCCGGTTCTTCCGTTACGGGCGGGGGCGCGCCACACAGATGCATGAAGAGCGGCAGCTATCTCCCGAGTACTTGCTGCCGTCCGCCTTCCTCATCTATCTGCTGTCGCTCGCTATGGCGACGCTGGGGGGAGGGTTGTCCGTGCTGACGGCGGCCCCTGGTCTACTGTACGCGGGCGGTGCGGCCGCCACCGGCATCTACACGGCACGGCGCTTCGGGCGCAGCCTGTATGCGGCGTCAACACTCCTCTATCCGCTGGTGCACCTCAGCTACGGAATTGGGCTCCTTGTGGGGCTTGTACGGCCCTATCAACGTACCGGGTCGGCGAAGGAGACGCTGAAGATAGGTGAAGAACCGGCCGAACAATAACCGCGGGACACATCCGCTGATCCTGTCGGCCCTATAACGGTATTTCATGATGCTCCACGGAGCTATCGATCTGGGATGTCCCCAGATGAACATAAAAAATTATCAAACAGTATGGTGGGCAGTATGTTGCCGTGGAAAGAGTTTATTGGCGGTGTCGTCCGTGCTGATCGGTCGGCCGGCATCCGTTTTTTGAACGACCCGGATGGCGTGGTTCTCCCCTATCTTGGACGTCTGCGTCTCGGTATGGCACAGCGGTTCTCTTCGGTGGAGCAGGATCAGGACATGAAGCGGTTAATCGACGAAGAAGTATACGATCTCGGGGAGATATATGACCCTGATGCTATCGATACCGTGCGTGACTACTTCGAATCCTGGCTGGCGGATGATGTGGCCGATATCGATCGGGTTGGCGGGGTTGAAGTGCGTCGGTCAGCGGTTGTTGATCCGGATATGGAGGTGCTTCAGCCGTTATTGAACCATCCGGAACTGCAACGTATCGTTCGCTCCTATTTTGGGACGGAGTTCAAAGCCGGGTTCGCCGCGGTCATAAAGAACAGCAATCTTTCTGAGGACGAACTGAAGAAGGTGAAAGAGGCTAAAAAGTCGTTGACATGGCATGTCGGAGATATTCACCCGCCCAACGGCATCCGGCTACAGGTACTCCTAACGGACCAGGAGGACAAAGGCGCACTCTACGCCGTCTCGCATACCGAGACCCGGCGACTGTTCAAGGAGAAGGACCTGAGGTTCCTCAAAGAAAACCCGGACTACGTCATGAAAAATGCCGATGTAAAGACCTTCTATGGAAAGAAAGGGGCGGCCCGTCTCTTTGATTCCTCCCGGCAGCTCCATCGGGGGGAGGGGCCAGCTGAAAACAACGAGCGGATGATTGTTATCTTCGAACTCCAGCCCGACTACAACTATTCTCTTATCCCTTCGAGCGCGTGGAACCTCCTTTGAGCATATCGGGGGGCGGGTGGCCGTGCGGCTGGAGCAGTTCCTCTGTGACACAGCGGTTTATGGCGTTGATACCGGACAGAAGCGGCATATGTGGAGGGGCGGCCTCACTCAGACGGAGGGTGGTAGGGACGAGTCGTGAGCCCCGGGCTTCCGGCCACCATTTCTCCGAGCTGCCGGTTGACTTCCCGCAGTTGGTCAAGGATGGTCAGTAGCCGGTACAACCGAGGTAACATATTTTATAGGCTTCGAGTCACCAGCGACCCGGACATTGTCGGTGGAAGCGGTCAGTAGCTCTGCTCGAGGCACTCCTCTACCTCGGATATATCCGAGATTTGGTCTGTCTCCCAGGACTCGACGAAGGTGCATGGGTTCTGGTCAAGGACTGCGATACGGTCGCCGAGGCGGACCGCGTCCCGGATATTGTGGGTGACGTATATCGCTGTGCGCCCCGTCTCGTCCAGGATTGTCCGGAACTCCTGCTGGAGCTGTTTCTTCGTCAGATAGTCCAGTGAGCCGAACGGCTCATCTAAAAACATGACTTCCGGCTCCACCGCCATGGCGCGGGCGAACGCAGCCCGCTGTCTCATGCCGCCGGAGAGTTCGTGCGGATAGGCGCTCTGGTACGCGGAAAGGCCGGTCATGTCTAACAGCCTGTCGACCTGCTCCGCCGGGATCGAATCAGCCGAGATGTCGTTCGCTATCGTGATATTGCGGCGGACTGTGCGCCACGGGAACAGACGCGGGTCCTGGAACACGATACTGTGTTTCCCCGAGACAGTGTAGTGTCCTGCGGTCGACTCCTGTATACCTGCAAGGATGTGGAGCAACGTTGTCTTCCCACACCCTGAGGGGCCGACGAGTGACAGCGTGTCTGCTCGCTCCACCGAGAACGTGATGTCCGCAAGAACCTGTGTGTCACCGAAGGACTTGGAGATGCTGGATGATGTGATTATCGCGCTCATGCTGCCAACATCGACGACTCGTGTGAATCGTTATCGCAGGGAGGCCTCCTCGTGTAGGAGTTCGGTGAGGTTAACCTCCTGTGCAACGTGCCCGCGCTCATGGGCGAAGTCCAGCATCTCCTGGATCGCGGATAGTTCAGCCGTACTCACGCGGTTCACCTGTATCGGGTCCAGCGCCGCGAACAGGGACGACCCGTTCTGGCCTGTCTCCTGTCTGTAATCGTCGGTCATCGCGTCGAAGTTGTTGAACCCGTACGTGACCGTCTCGTTCTGCAGTTGAGCGACATCCACCGCGGCGTCATAGTCCGCGCCTTCGTGGCCGGTAATCTGCAGCATATCCGGGATGCCGGTATCCAAGCTGCGGCGGGGGTGGAATACGAGTTCAAGATTGGCTGGGTCGGTCCACAGCATCACTGCGTCCACGTCCCCGCTTTCGAGCAGGCCCCGTGCTGTCGATGCCTGCCGGTCCAGAACCGTGACATCCTCCAGGTCGACACAGTCAGCCTCATCAATCGCCAACAGCGTGACCAGTCCGCTTGTGATACTCACCGGCATAGCCAGCGTCCGTCCCGCCAAATCACAGACCGATTCGATCCCAGTATCTGGGCGGGTGAACACACTGACCGCCGTATCTGGCGACTCAATCTTATACCCGGTTAACCTGATTTCAGGATTATCGGCCGCGACGCCGGGTATCTGGGCGATGGTCAGAAAGGTTGTACCAAGGTCCCCCTGTCGCGCTTTCACGTTGATGCTTGAGAACGACGCTTCTTGGGGTTCGATGTGGTCCGGTACCGGCACGTGGCCCGCCTGCATCGCCCAGTACATGGGGTACTGAGAGGGCGCTGTCCCATAGGGCCAAGTGATCTTGTCCGGGCTGTCATCCGCCGGCTGCTCACCGCCGAACCCGTAGACAACACCGGCGGCGACCACGACCACCACGGCTGCGATGAGCAGGAAGCGGTGTGTACTCTTGCCGGGCACCTGCATGGCACAACCAGTTAAAAAAAAAAGTTTTAAATACCATTTTGGTAGCGTCTTGTACCATGGGCGTGTACAACACGGCGGGAGGGTGTGGCGGCGTGTTCCTTGATGATGCGGATGCCGCCACGGATGAGATGGAGCGACTCCGCAAGGGGCTTGAGGCTCGGGGCCTTTCCATCGAGGCCATCTCGGCCGGGGACGGGTTCCTGCTGTCGGACAGCAGCACTGACCTCTACTCGGGGGAGGATGTGGCGACAGTGTTCAACGGCTACCTGTATGAGGAGCCGGCCGATGACCCCAGCAAGGACTGCTCGCCGGCCGAGTACTGTGCGGCGCTGTATCGGGATGATGTGCGGAGTCTTCCCGAGGATATCGCCGGGCGGTTTCGGGCCGCGGTATACGATAAGGAGAAAGACTCCCTGACGGTGATATCAGACCGGGCGGGCGACCCGTTCATCTATTATGCGCCACTTGAGGACGGGATACTCTTCTCCAGCCACCTTACGGCTCTGATGGCCTGCGACCGGGTATCACCGGTCATCGACCGGCAGGCCGTCTATGACTACCTGCTTACGGGCAACCCGAGCGCGTTCTCAAGCGACGCCACCCTCGTCGAGGGGGTGAAGCTGATGAACGCAAGTGAACTGCTGCGGTGGACCGGTGGCGCCTACGAGACACGGACGTACTGGGATCCACTGGAGCAGGGAACGCGACAGGTGTCAGACAGCGAGGCCGCGGAGCGGACGAAGCAGCTCCTCAAGGAGGCGGCTCAGGCAGTGACGCAGCAGGAGGACGGGCCGTTGCACGCCATGTTCACGGGCGGGATGGATTCCTCCGTTATCGCAGCGCTGCTTGACCAGGCTGGTGACGCCGATGTCAAGCTGCATACCGTCGGGGAAGTGGAGGGGATATATGGACAGGGACAGGAGTCGGCGGACATGCTGGGGCTTCCTCGCCAGGAGATTCAGTTACCGTCGACGCTCGTCACCGAACGCGAACTATGGCAGGTCGGTCAGCCCTCTCCGGCGCTGCGCGCATGGCGGTTGGGAACGCTCCCGGACCATGGTCTCGATCATGTTTTCTCCGGTCAGGACGCCACTGCGGTCTTCCCGGCCAGGTATGATCGCTTTCGTGAATTGGATCGGTTCCGTCGCGGTCAGCCGCTGTTCCAGATACTGTACCGCACCGGTGCCGACCAGCTGCTGTCCCGGATTCCCGGTGTGGCCATCAATACTGAAGAGGCCGTAGAGATACTGGGGAGTCCGTACCGTTCAACGGCCATCACGCGCGTCGTCTACGACAACCGGCGGAATATCGAAGCACTCCTGTCGGCGGATGGGTACGACCTCTATGGGTTGGAGCGGGAGCTTGATGAGCGGTGGCAGCTGGACAGACCGCGGCTGCAACAACGACTCGATGAGACAGTCACATTTCTGGAGCTACGGGAGCGGGCCGCACGCGTCGCAGGGCAGGCGATTTCACCGTTCATGCCGCACCACAACATGTTTAGCTACCCGCCCCTGGTCGAGTACCAGTTCTCCCTCCCGATGGAGCAGCGGCGGAATCGGCAAATGTTGCGACGGGTGATGACGGACATCCTTCCCGAGGAACTCGCTCAACGGCTGGAGCAGCGGGGATCAACGCAGGCCCAAGCCGGCGGAGAGGTAGAGTATTACTCGCGGGCCTGCACCCATCATTTCACGGAGAACTGGGATGAATACGTGGAGCTCATTGAGCAGTTCCTTGAACGGGGGTTCATGGATGTCGATACAGCACGAGCGCGCCTGATAGATGCCTCGATGTCGGAGAAGGGGTGGTTAGAGAAGATGGCTATCGGTCAGGTATACTTGTTGGAGCGCTGGATTCAGACCTTCCTTGAGCGCGATAGCCCTTGGCGGCCGCCCTAGTACGGTGTGGCGCCGTTTGATGTGGATTGACGATATTGGCGGAGCATCGTCGTATCGATGTGCCGCAACATCCTATCGAACGCCAGAAGGATGACGAGGACGATAATCGCCCAGGCCGCTATCATATCGCCGTTATAATGTGTGAATGCTCTCTTCACTTCCGCCCCGACTCCGTTCAACGATGTGAAAAACTCGGCGAATACCACTGCCTTCCCTCCTGACGTGATACCGGAGCGAAGGCCGGCGATGATATTGGGGTAGAGTTGGGGTATGACGGTGTGCCGCATGATAGCCTGTTCCTGCGTCCCGAACGCATCGCCCACCTCCAGCAGGTCGGTATCAAGATCTGTTAACCCCGCCTTCAGGTTGATGATGAAATGTGGGGCCGCCAGGAGCGCCACAATAAGAATCGGGGAGACCCACGAAAGCCCCAGCATGATCAGTATAAGGATTACCCAGAGGAGGCCGGGGACTGTGTAAAGGAGGACGAACACGACATCTCTGGTGAAAATGTCCACGTAGTCACTGTAGATGGAGAGGGAGACAAGCGTGCCCGAAAACACGACGACGATGGCTAATCCCGCTGCAACGCGAGCGGCCGACACGAGGATGGCGGGGACGAACGTGTCGGACGCGATAATCTCTCCCAACGCGTTGACCGTCCCTATTGGTGTTGGAAATATGACTGCGCCGCCGCCAAGCGGCGATATCGAGACCAGATGCCACACCGCTATAAACCCGGCAATCACGAGCAACCGCCGCGGATACCCATGTGACCGGGCAGCTATCTGCCGCATAACTCCTCGTTCAACACGGTAAACAATTTTAAGGGTGCACCGCGGGATGGTGACAGTTCTCCGTTCACGGCCGCATCCCGATGGTCTCTCCGAGGGGCACCCAAGTTTCAAGTCCACGACGGGAGTTCTGGACGAGGTCTTCATCGAACGCGATCATGTCCTGCTGGAAGAGGACGACCACCGTCGATCCACCAAACCGGAAATAGCTTTTCTCTTCGCCCCGCGTCAAGCCGGTCTCCTGTTCGAACGTCTGCACGATGCTTCCGACGAGCAGCCCACCGACCTCGGCCAGCGCAATACGGCCAAAGTTCTCCGTCTCAAGGAGGCAACAGTCCCTGCGATTCTCCAGCAGTATATTGTCTTTCGTGCGGGTGGCATGGGGATGCACGGAGTCCAGTCGCCCCGGTACAGACCAAGAGGATGAAACACTGCAGTCGACCGGGAAATGGATGCGATGGTAGTCTTGTCCGGTGAGACGCACAACGAGCGCAGAACCCCCCTGAAACGCTTCACCGGCCTGTTCGTCCTGCAACAGCTGTCCCGCCGACAGGGTTGCGCCTTTCACGCGGATATCATGGCGGAGGTCGGGATAGACGAGGCAGCGGCCCTCCGCCGGGACAGGGAATGCGGCCTGTTCCGTCGTGAATTGTCGCACGCCGTCCCTGTACCGGCGTGTGAAGAGCTGGTTCAGCGTCCGGTAGGGCCGTCCCTCGAAATCGGATAACTCAATATCGTACTTCCGGACGAACTTGTGCACGCGCAGTCGGGAGAGGAACGAATCAGCGAACCGGCCGTACAGGCGGGACACTGGGCGGAGCAGGAACGACCGTAACACGGTTCGGCCCCGGCCCGTCCCGTACAGCCAAGCATCCATCTCGGCCGTCTCGCGACGCAACTCCCCTGTAGGGCGGTGAACAAAGTAGACGTTGTCCTCCCTTTTGTCGGGCGTCCGCCTCATAAATGGGCCTTCCGAAGCACCAATAAAACAATACTGGCCACGATCAAGCATACGGCTGCTTCAATCAGAAACATCGAATCAAAACGGTTGAGCCTAGGCGTTCAAATCCGAATATGCCTCCCTTACCGAAAGGACTCCGGACGAGGTTGAGGGCTGGTAGAGCGGGTGACATACCGGAACGGCCACGCTCTTGAGGCGATGGACCCTGCAGGCCGCGAACACGTCCAGTACCTCGTGGAGCTGCACGACAGAGACGCACCCGACCTCTCCGGTCGTTTCGTCACGGAATGACCGTCCACCCGGATGCGCCTCAGCGGTCCACGGAAAAAAGAGTTAGGGTTGTTCGGCGGCTTCCCGGAGTATCCTCTGTTCATCTCTGACCCCTCCCCCGGCGCTGGGAGAACCTGTGCGGCGGATATCCCTTTACGGCTTAGTGATTGTTCGGGAAGCGGTCGGTCTGGCGGATGGTCACTCGGGGATACGTCGTTCAGAAAGACTGGGCGCATCTTCAATAAGTCGAGCAGTAAGATTCAGCGCATCTTCACCGCGCAGCTCAAGGCGGTACTGTAGACTTTCACGTTCTTCGGGGCCCATCGGCTTCAGAAGGTCGCCGTTCCGGTAGGTTATCCAGCGCTCATATCCGGCGAGATTTTCCTCCGGCTGTCCGATGGCCTCTGCGTATCCGGTCAGGAATTCTTCGGGCCGGTTGGCAAGCTCCGATAAGGCATGATCGATTGCCGCCAGGACATCGTAACCGACCTCCGCCTTTTCCGGGCCGGATACGATAAAGAATGCTGACACGATGCGGTCTGATCCGAAAGGCTCTTCAACCACATCGTGGTAGCGAAGAACCGGGTTCACCGCCGTTTCCTGCGGATACTGGGAAAACGCGGCATCGAGATTGTGGTCGTACCAGGTTGAGACATTGTTCCGGGTGGGGTGGGAGAGGCGGACCGGCTCGAATTCTTGAAGGGACACGTTGTGCTCTTGTTCTAGGGCCGCGAGGAGTTCATCGGCGGTGACGTCCGGGACGTTCGGGACGCCTATCCGTTTCCCGGCGAGCTCGGCCGGTTCGGAGATATTGGACGGCCGTTCCACATATATCCCCGGCTCGGAGTCTATCAGGAGGGTGTACGGGAGAATGCGCGCGTCCGGATTCGCTTCGAGGACCGACACAATATCTTTGGATTCAACGAAGGCGACCGTCCACTGGCCCTGGTTGAGGCGTATAGCGAGATTTTCATAGGGAGCAGCTTCAACCCCTTCCGGTAGTGACACATTAGCTATCCGGGGTCCGAACATGACCGGGGCAGCATATCCGCCGGGCGGGCCCGCGAATATCTCTGGCCCGGACTGGGTCGTGACACCCGGGGCGGTCTGCTCGCCAGTGTCGGACATAAGTACGATAGCCCCGAAAGCCCCTACGGCAAGCCCAGCTAGTATGACGGCAATATTTTTCTGGCGCCCAGACAAATCCGTCAACATTCGTACCCCTCACTCCATCTCTTTTTTACCAGTTTAAATAATTTGGTTTTTTATGGAATGGCTCTTCGGACCTGTTCGGATTTTGGTCTAGTGCTCTTCCCCTCCGCCCTCGGAGACATTCATCCAACGCCTCAACACTTTGCCGCCGGTTCGACAGAGCCACACGGGTACGAGTGTGTTCCGCGGCCCGATTCGGGAACAATAGTTTTCAACGTTCTCCCGACAACCGGTACATGTCCTTTCCGTGGCGGTCGATGGACAGGACTTCTCTTCTTCTGTTCGTCTCGTTCCTCCTTCTTTTCACGGTAACAGCCCACGTCTACGGGTGGAACGAATATGCGCGTATGGACCTGTCGCGAGCTATCGTGGAGGACAGGTCCTTCGCGATTACGCCCTACCACAACAATACCGGGGACAAGATACGCTATGACGGCGAATACTACTCGGATAAACCGCCGCTCTCCTCCTTTATCGGTGTTCCCGCTTACGTCCTTTCGAAGCCGTTTTCGCCCGATTCGAGCGGTTCTTATACGACAGGCAAAGACAGTTGGGGGCAGGAGACAGCTGTACCGGTGGTTCCCCCTACGATCTTCCATTTCTTGTTCATACTTTTGACCGCCAGTATCCCCGGAGCACTGCTCATACTGTCCATATACTGGCATCTGTCCCGAACATATGCTGAGGGAGTGGCCCTCTTCACCGCCGCATCTTTCGGGGCCGGAACGCTCATCTTCCTCTATAGTACGCTTGCGATGGGTGTCATACTGGCGGCTTTGTTCGCATATATGT
>CAZAFX010000017.1:9916-14189 GCA_964484895.1 uncultured archaeon
CAGCACTGGTGCGGCAGAGAAGAAATCCGCGGCGGTGGCTGGGATATTCGGTGGGCTGGCGATAGCCACCGAGTACTACGCCGGGATAGTGCCGTTTATACTCCTCCTTTTCCTCCTGTATCGCAAACAGGAATACGCCCGGTTGTTCCTCCTCGGGCTCTGTATCGGTGTTATACCGCTCGCTCTCTACAACCTCTCGATATCCGGAGCACAACCACTTCTCCTTCAAGATTCACCGTTTTATGTGCCCGGGGAGGATGACCCGAAGATGTTCTCTCCCTCCTTCCTCTCCTTGAATGCCAACACGGGCGGGAATCCGGACGTTGCGGCGGACCGGGTTCGCTCCCACGACGCGAATCTCCTGACAAGCACCTTGAGCCTCCTTCAGACGGTGTTACTTCTCGTCGCCTGGAGAGTAATCGTTGTCTTAAAGTTGACCGTATACCCGGTACGCGGGCTGTTCTTCTACTCGCCGATACTGATTGTGGCGGTCGCAGGAATCTTGCTTGCAAGGAAAACTCCTGCACAACACCGATGGCGTGTATGCCTCCTCCCTGCAGCAATATTCCTATCTTACCTCCTGTTCAACTCTCTCTTGATGGGGTTCTGGGCGGGTGTAAGCTACGGCCCGCGATACCTCGTCCTCGTGCTGCCGTTCCTCGCACACCCGTTCGCCCACGCGCTGGGGGCTGTGGCTTGGCGCCAGATCGCGACGATTCTTCTTCCCCTCTCAATCACGCAGAACCTTATCGGGACGCGTGGGCCGATAAGCGGTCAAGGGTCTGCTGCGGCAAAAATTCTCGGGATAGAGCCCGCTCATTTCTATGGGTTTAAAGACACAGTACCCCTCCCCACTGACGGCACTAGCGCGCCCAACCTCGTTGACTATCTCCTGTTGGAACACGTACGGCGATTCGAATCAGCCGGGTTTTCGTGGGAACACCTCTTGAACCAGCTCTACCCGCACTCTTGGAGCAACTACCTCGCGCAAGCGAATGAACTCCTCGTCGAGGGGCCGCCGATGCTCCTCCTCACTACCCTGACTGACTCGGCATGGGATATCCGCCTCCAGCCGATCCCGACATCCTCTATCCCGCTGGCCCCGATGGGCGACCGCCTCCTCGTCGTCGAGATGGAGTGGCTCCTGTTCAGCGCTATACTCATCGTGCTCGCCGCCGGGATTCGCCGGCCACTGCTGCAGCTATGGAACACATCACGGGTGGCACGGGCCGCGATTGCCATTGGCGGGGTCGCAGCCCTCGTCATCCCGCTCACCGCAGCCCCCACAGGGCATACGAACTGGTACCCGCAGACGGCACATGAGGACGTCCGCTGGGCAGGACAGCATCCTACACTCCACCTTCCGGGACGCCCTCGGCCCACGGCCACACAGTTCTGGCTCACAACCCCTCGACAGCCGCGAGAGGTTGCCATCTTGGTCGACGGCCAACCACGTCGCACCATCACAGTTCCGCCAGGCGGGCGGTCCGCCTCGGTCCTACTGCCCCGGGGAGCGGGGATAGATAGCATCCGATTCCGCACGTCCCACCCCTGCATGATTCTCAACAGGACCACAGATCCACGATGCGTCACAATCGGCCTCTCCCGGCTTACCCGGACGTCACTCGCCAGCAATTCCCTCGACGCCGGTTATAACGCTCGCAGGACGGATACAGGTATACGTGTCACCCGAAACGCGACGCTGTACACCGCAGGCGAGGGACAGTATGTCCTCCGGATGAATGCCACAGCGCGCGGCGGTATGTCCGACGTTAACATCTCTGTCCAGGGTCAAACCGTCCATTCCACGGCGGTTACACCGTCCGGCGGGCCGGTGGCGACGCGCCCGTTCGACGTGGACGGTCCGACCAGGATCACCGTCAGGACCAACTGTCCGGAACACTGCGACGCTGTCACGCTCGAGGATATCCGGCTCGTACCGCTTGACAGCCCGGGAAGCACGCCGTTCACTGCTCTCGGTGCGGGATGGTTCCGGCGCGTGTCCGGTGAGCGGCACCATTGGAGTCATGGGAACGCCAGCGTGCATGTCTACAGTGCGCTTGACGCGCCGGTGAACAGAACAGTGACGGTCAAGGGACGGTCATACCACCGCGCACGACTCATGTCGTTCCGGTGGAACGGGCGGCTGTTACAGCGGTCCATCGTGCCCGGCAGCAGCGAACAGACACACCGGTTCACAGTCACCATCACCCCAGGCATCAACACGCTGGACATCACCTCCACGGAAAGATGCACGCGCGTCGGTCAGGTCAGTGGGAACGATGATATCCGATGCGCGGTGTACGGGCTCCACACCATCTCGGTCTCAGATGTCCGCTGAGAAGACTGTATCCTGTTAGCTGCGCGGACATATAGAAAAGATTGCGTCCTGACGTGGTACCTATTATGTCCTGTCTTCCGTCATGCAGGCCCTCTACGGAGCAGCGCATCTTCATCATGTTCCTTATCGTGTTCGCACTGTTCGCCTACTGGGAAGGTGCGAACGCGCAGTCGCGGTACGCCCTGACGACCGCCATCGTCGAGGACGGCACGGTAGAGATATCGCCGTACGCCGACACGACACTCGACAAGCGCATCCTCGGTGTGGAACTCACCGACTTCGTGGACGGTGACGCGCTCAGCGATGCCAACCGGTCCCAGCGGGCCGCGCTCATGCAGGACGCGGTTTCCCAGGCACTCGACAGCGACGCAGCCCGTATATACTCCGACAAGGCGCCGCTGACATCCGTCCTTGGTATCCCCGGCTACCTGATAGGGGACGCCCTTGTCGGGGTGCTCCAGCTCTCCGCTGATCGGGTCGTGCTTGACCACCCCCTGCAGGCGTACGCCATCGCACCATCCGCAGCCGATACCGTGCGTCGGTTCGCTATCATCCTCACCGTGCCGGTCCTCATCGGCAGCCTTCTTATGCTCCTGCTGTTCCGAGATATACGGCGGTACAGCGGGCCCCGAGCAGC
This sequence comes from uncultured archaeon, assembly GCA_964484895.1. Lineage (GTDB taxonomy): Archaea > Nanohalarchaeota > Nanosalinia > Nanosalinales > Nanohalalkaliarchaeaceae > CAZAFX01. Next base: position 12,895 of record CAZAFX010000017.1, read on the forward strand.
AGCGTTCACCGTGTTCGTGGCAGGGTTCGGCACGTTCCTGTTCCACTACGCCACCACGCTGTTCGGCGTCATCACCGCTGCAGGGATCGGATACGGATCGTACCACGTGCTGGACCGTCGGGATGGGCGGTGGTGGGTCCTCGCGGCCGGTGTGCTTGGCGGGCTTGCCATTACGGCCGAGTATTACGCCGGGCTCATCCCGTCCGGGCTGCTGCTGTTCCTCCTCCACCAGCACCGGACCGTCGATGCGGGCCGGTACGCAGCCGGCGTCCTTGCCGGTGTGACCCCTCTGTTCGCATACACGTATATCGCGACCGGGGACATCATCCCGCTGTTCTTCCAGGGGATGGAAGGGCTGAAGGCAGGAGTGACCGGTCGGGGCCTGTGCACAGTCTATCCGCGCTGTTACACCGGCGGCACGCTCCTCTCGTTCGTCCCTGACCCTGTCAGGGGACTGAACGCCGCCGTCCGGCTGCTCCTGTATCCGACGCGCGGACTGCTGTTCTATGCCCCGGTACTGCTCCTCTCCCTTCCCGGCATCCGGTACCTGTGGCGGCGCGACCGGTCCCGCCTTCTCGTGACGCCCGGTATCTTCGTGCTGTTCTTCATCTTCCAGAGCTTCCAGTTGAACTGGCTCGGCGGGGTCAGCTTCGGACCACGGTATATGGTGGTCGGGCTGCCCTTCCTCGTGCTGCCGCTCGGTATCGGTCTCCAGCGGGTGATGGCACGCGGCCGGGTCTGGCAAGGAGTAGCCCTGCTGCTTATCGGGTTCTCGATGTTCCAGGTGATGCTCGGGTTCCACGAGGTCCCGCAACTCGATATAGACCGGACGACATACGCTGAACGGTTCAACAGTATGCAGCCACTGCAGCCCGATTTCTACGGCACGCTCCTCGACAAGTTCAACGGCCGGGGCATCCCTTCTGCCATCCTGACCGCGGGGGCGCGCTGGCTTGAGACCGGTACGCTGACGCACTCACACCCGTATCAGCCACGTACACTGGGGCTCGGCGCCGTGGACGGCAGCAGCGTCCTGCTCGAACTGACCTGGCTGCCACTCACCGCGTTCCTCCTTATCACCGCCCTCTGCTGGCCCGTTCCGGTACGGGAGAAGCTTGCTTCATGCACCCCCCCGGCGATAATGGGGGCATCGGGGTACACGCGCCGCATCGGACTGGCAACGGCCGTCATCGGTATCGTCGCGGCTGCCGCACACATCGGAATCGCCCAGGGGCACGACGCCGGATGGTACCCACAGCAGACCGGCAACTTCCGGTGGGCCTACACCAACCCAC
>CAZAFX010000018.1:0-10073 GCA_964484895.1 uncultured archaeon
TGCTCGTCGGGCTCATAACCCGGAGGTCGGTGGTTCAAATCCACCCCCCGCTATGACTGTTCTGCGACGGAGCGTTGGTCAGCTGTTCTGCGTGTACTGCCAGAATTCGGTGCACAGGTTCTCGGCGTTCAGGCGGATGAGGTAGACGCCCGCGGACGCGTGCCTCCGGCCGTCCCGGCGGTACGCCAGGTTCCACTGGACGGCGAACCGTGTATCGTCCCGGGCGAAGACGTCGAGCGAGAGGTCGATGTCCGCCTGCTCGTGGATGGTCTCCCATTCTGCGCGGAGCGCGTCGCCGTCCAGCCGCCTGTCAGGTGTCTCGTGGTAGGTGACGTCGTCGGCGAACAGTGCAAGGACGGCGTCGACGTCGTTGGTGGTCCAGGCGTCGCGGAACCGGTCCAGCCACCGGTCGATATCGGGGGCCATGGGGCGTGCGTGAGCGGCGCCGCTGCGTCCTCGCTGTCGTGCGGGATGGAGCGGGCGGGTGCCGCTACTCGAGGTCCTCGTCGAGCTCCTCCATCTGGTGCTTGAGCTTCCGGAGGAGATCCTCGGTCTGGTCGAGGGACTGCTCGAGCGACTGCTTCTCGTCCTCGAGAGCCTCCATCTCCCGGCTGAGGGACTGCTTCTCGGCCTGGAGCTCTGCCTTGTCGTCCTTCATCGCCTCGAGCTTGTCCTGGAGGTCCTGCACCTTGTCCTCGCGGCGTTCAATCTCGTGCTTCAGTTCGTTGCGGGTGGAGCGGAGGTCGGAGACCGTGTCCTTCAGTTCCTCCTTCTCCTTGGTCACCTGCTGCAGCCGGCTCTTCAGCCGGTCCCGCTCCCGCTTGATCATAACCGCCTTGTTTGCGTCGTCCTCGAACTCGTCCACCAGCGACTGCAGATCGTTCACCCGCTTGTCCGGGTGCTTCTGGCCCTCGTGGACGTGCATACCCCGCATCGAGTCGAACGCCCGGCCGCACTCCGGGCACTCGAACGTCTCGTCGTCAGCCATAGGTCACTCCTCCGCCTGCTGGCTTTTATAATTTCTGATACGGTCCATCATCTCCCGGACCGCCCCGAGCTGCCGGTCGATATCATCTGTATCGAGGTCGACATCAAGGTCCAGCGACTCCTTGTACACGACATCCCGCGGCTTCCACCCCTCGCCGTACGAGTACTGGTATCCGTCGGGTGAGAACTCGTCCATTTCATGCTCTCCGTCGCCATCAAGGCTCTCGACCTCCTCCTCGATCCGTTTCACCAGCTCGATGAGCTTCTGGTTCGCCTCCAGGAGCTTGTCCCGTTCCTCCCGGAGCCGTTCCATCTTCTGGTGCGTCTCGTCCAGCGTCCCGAGGAGGTCCTCCACCTCGTCCGGGTCGATGACCATACCCCAACCCTATGCCGCCCGCCTTATAACAGTTATCAGCACACCCGCTCGAACCGCTCCACCGCCGTCTCGGAGACGACCGACTCCGCGTACCGCCAGTCACCCTGCTCCACCAGCTCCAGGATCGGCACGAGGCTCGGTACCGTCTCACCGCGCATCCCGTCAAGCCGCTCCCGCGGCACCCACGCCGCTGGGTCGGTCAGCGTCCCGGTCGCGTCCACAGCCACCGTGCAGACATGCAGCAGCACATGCTTCCTCACCCGGCCGCTGTCCACCACCTGCTCCGAGACCACGCCGCAGTGCCGGTCGAACGCCGCGTCCAGCCCGGTCTCCTCCGCCACCTCCCGAGTCACCGCGTCCTGCAGGAACTCGTCCAGTTCCACCTTCCCGCCCGGGAACCCCCATCGCCCCGTGAAGTCCCCGTCCTGCCGCTCCACCAGCAGCACGTCACCGGCAGCCTGCACCACCGCCACCGCGGCCGACAGTGGCTCGTCCATGCACCCGCGGTGCGGCCCGCACCCATTTATACCTGCAGCCCACACCCCGCCGGTATGGACGCGGTCGTATCGCTCGGTGGCAGCATCGTCGCCGACGCCGTCGCACAGGGAGAGCTTGACGCGCACGTGGACGCGCTACAGGAGCTCGCAGCGGGAACGGATACACTGGTCGTCGTCACCGGCGCCGGCCCCCTGAAACGGTATATCGACGCGGCCGACGCCACGGAGGCGCGGAAGGATCTTGTCGGCATCCGGGCGACGCGGCTGCACGCCGCCACGCTCGCCGCCTCCCTCGGCGCCAACAGCCGCATCCCCGACACGCTGGAGGACGCAGGCGAGCTGGCGCACGTCCGCGACGTGGTCGTGCTCGGCGGGCTGCTGCCCGGCCAGTCGACGGACGCGGTCGCGGCAGAGTGCGCGGAGCTCATCGACGCGGACCGCCTCGTCATCGCCACCACGGTCGACGGCGTCTACGACGCGGACCCGGACGCGGACCCGGACGCCGCGAAGCGCGACACCGTCCCGGCGGCCGAGCTGCTGCGGATGGCGGCGGAGTCCGACGCCGGCGCCGGCCGGTACGCGCTCATGGATACCACCGCAGCATCGCTCATCCACCGCTCCACGCTGGACACGGTCGTGGTCGACGGCCGCGACCCTGCCATCCTCGCCGCCGCACTGGGCGACGACCACGGCGGCACACAGGTCACGCACGATCCGTAAGGCGTTTAAACGTCGCGACCCGTTCCTTCTGCATGAAGCTGGACCGGTGGTACCGCCCCGGAACCAATGCGCGGAGTGGCGGTGCCGCACCGGTCCGCCCCGGCAAGTGACCGGGCACCGTTCCTTCTCTCCGGTGATTGCTGTGACGGAGTACGTGAGCCTACCTGTGTGCGCTGCGCAGTACGATGGCGACCTGCACGACGCCATCACGACAGCCGTCGGGACGGCGCTCGCCGACGGTGATGCAGCGGTCCGGGACGCGTGCGGCGTGGATACTGTTTCGGAGTGGTACGGCGAGGACGCGCTGTTCCCCCATGACGACACCGTGGACGACGACCTCGCCGTGGAGACCGGCGAGGGATACGTGCTGGCCAGGTGAAGCAGTGCCACGAGCACGCGACGGTCGGCGACCGGCCGAAGTCAGCGGTCCAGCTCGACCGGTTCGAGGAGGCGGTCCGCCGCGCCGGCGACGAGGTGGCGGACAAGTATCGCATAGTCGCACAGCTCGACCGCGGCGACCGTGGCGCGGTCGCGGCCACGCTCGCCGCGGGCCGGGACGTGATGGTGCCGGTCGCCGTCGACCCGGTCCCGTGCACCGCCAGCAGCAACGCTGCTGCCCGGTTCTTCGACAGGTATGACCGGGGTAAGCCGGTCGTGGTGACCGTCCGCGGTGGCCTGGCCAGGTCGCCGTGGGCCCTGGCAGCCTGCACGCTTTTGAAGTTCGCGCCCCAGCCGTACATGACCTGCCGTGATCGGGCTCACCCACCTGCTGTTCGGGCTCGCGCTGGTGTACGTCATGGGGTTCCCCGTGGTCTACGGGATGGTGGGTGCTGTGCTGCCGGACGTGGACATCCTGTCCGGAGCGTGGTTCCCGTTCGCGCACCGCGGTGCACTGCACACGCCGGTGGCCGCGGTCACCCTTGCCGCCGTCCTCTACCTGGGGACGGGACGGCGTGACGTGGCGGCGGCGACCGGGCTGGGCGTACTGTCCCATCTGTTCCTCGATACGTTCACCTACTCGGGCGTGATGTGGCTGTACCCGCGCACGTCGACGTACTCGCTGGAGCTCATCCCGTACGACAGCGTCCTCGCCAACCTTGGCATCGCGGCGTTCGCCGTCCTCGTGGCGGCCGGGTGGACGTACCGGCCGCAGCTCGCGGAGGTGGCACCGTGGACGAGCTGACCCGGTTCGCGGCCGCCACCGTCCTGCTGGTCGGGACGCTCCTCCTGGGGTTCGCTGGCCAGGAAGTGGAGCAGCGGGCGTCGCGGACGACGTACGACTCCGTGCAGGGGCTGATGCAGGAGCTCCCTGTCCAGCAGCAGGTCCGCGTCACCGCCACCGTGACGGCGGTGGACGAGGACTACGAGGCGGACTCCGGCGCCGTCTACCAGCAGTTCTACGTCTCGAACGGTGACCGGGAGGTGCTGGTGTTCTGCGACACGGACAGCGGCCGCGCCGCTGTCGCGGTCAATGACACGGTCACGGTCGTCGGCACGTTCAAGCAGTACTACGAGCAGTACGAGATCTTCACCGACTGCGGTACCGGCGTCCGCACCGGCTGACCGTCACGGGGAGAGCCCGAACGCGGATGCGTCAAGGATGCGGCCGTCCGTCACGTGCTGCAGGTCCGCCCCGGCATCCACGTACCATGAGAGGACGGCGTCCGCCAGCGCGTCAGCGTCGAACCCGGGGAAGGCCGCCGCCGGGTGGTCGCCGTCATCGGCGAGCGCCGTCAGCCGGTACCGGCCGTCCCGCTGGTGCAGCGTGTCCGGGCTGCCGCGCACCCGGACGTACGGGTTGAACGACAGGTCGACGGCCAGCCCGGTCTCCCCCACCTGCGGCCGGACATCATGGAAGCACCGGCGGAGGCAGCCGTCGTACCGGCCGATGCCGGCGTACCCGCCGCCGAGCACCGCCCGCGTGTAGCCGGAGAACCGGTCGCCGGCGTCGTCCGGCAGCCGGCCGTGCCCGGTCCGGTCCATGACGGTGTCGTCGTACGCGTCGATGCCGCCGTGCGGCCGGCCCGTCGGCTCCCGGGACAGCACCGCGTAGGTGTCGCCGTCGAACGCATCCAGCGCGTCCGCGACGTACCGTTCGGTGATGCCGTCGTCGTACGTCTCGTACGGGTGCACCAGGACGAGTGCTGTGTCGTCCACGTGTATCACCGGTACCGCGACCGGGCGGCGGTCCCGGCGTCGTTCCCGTGTGTCCGGGCGGCCCGGTCGAGCCAGCCCTCGCAGGGCACGGTGAAAAGCGTCATGCGCCGCTGTCGGTCCCGAACAGTTAAGCCGGTACCGGCGGACCGTAACGCTTTTAACCATCTTGCCGGGATGAGGGAGGTACGTTCTGGACACGTGGACGCGATGTGTGAGACCGACCTTGTGCTCGACCTGCTGCGGACGCTGCAGCGCCGGGACTGCAACGGCCACGCCCGCGTCCGGCTCGGGACGGCGCGGGCCGACCCGGACCGGTTCCGACAGATCTTCGACCGGTACGCGCGCGGCACCTACTTCGAGCACGTTGACCTCGAGGTCGAAGAGGAGGACCCGGTGGTGGCGTGCAGCTGCGGGTACGAGGCCGTCCCGGCCACGCCGGCCGCGCTCCAGCACTGCCCGCGCTGCACGGAGACGCCGGAACTCGTTGCGGGGACGGCGTTCGACGTCGTGGAGCCGGAGGCCTGACACCCGTGAAGCTTGCGCACACGATGCTCCGTGTCTCGGACCCTGACGCCTGCGTGGCCTTCTACCGGGACGCGTTCGGGTTCGAGCTGCGGACGAAAAAAGAGATGGACACGTTCACGCTGTACTTTCTCCGCATCCCGGGGCAGGACGTGGAGCTGGAGCTGACGTACAACCACGGTGAGGACGAGCCGTACGACAAGGGCGACGGCTTCGGCCACGTTGCCATCCGCCTGCCGCCGGACACGACGCTGCAGGAGGCGTACGAGCGAGCGGTGGACGCTGGTGGTGCGGCGTACCGGCCGCCCGCGGACTGCCCGGGCGACTACTGCTTCGTCAAGGATCCGGAAGGATACGAGGTCGAGATTATCGCGAGCTGAGAGTGCGGAACCGTCCGATGCTGCGGACACTGATTTAAGCCATCGCAGGCAGGTGCTGGTATGCGCGGCACGCACCGCCAGCACGTGACAGGGATGGCCGCCCTGCTGGTGGCGGCTGCGTCAGTCCTCCTGTGGCGGCACCTCCCTGCTGCGGTCGTGGCAGCGGAGCCGGCGGCGATGCGGGTCTGGGTTCAGTCGTTCGGCGTCTGGGCGCCGGCTGTGATGGTGGCCGTGCAGGTGGTGCAGGTCGTGGTGGTCCCGATCCCGAACCAGGTGCCGGCGGCCGTCGCCGGGTACGTGTTCGGGGCTGGCGTGGGCACGCTGCTGACGGCGGCGGGCACGCTGACAGGTGGCGTCATCGCGTTCGCGCTTGGCCGGGGGATTGGCCGTCCCGTCGTGACCGCGTTCGTCCCGGCGCCGACCGTCGACCGGTGCGATGCGGCGGTCGCGGAGCACGGGCCGCTGGCGCTGGTCGTCCTCTTCCTCTTCCCGCTGTTCCCCGGTGACGTCCTCTGTTACGCGGCGGGGATGAGCCGGATGCGGCTCCGCGTGCTGGCTGCGGTCATGGTCCTCGGGCGCAGCCCCAAGTTCATCCTCTACAGTGTGGTCGGTGACAGGATCGCCACCGCCGGTCTCGGAGCCGCCCTCCCGTACCTTGCACCGCTCATCCTGATCGCGGCCGTCACGGTGTGGCAGCGCGACCGTCTTGAGCGGCTGCTGGCGTATATCGACAGCTGGCAGCCTGCAGGGCGCTGATCGTGCATCACAGCCCTGCGGACGGCTGTATATCCCACAGAGGGACACACTGCTGCGTGCAGGGGAACAGGTCACGGCGGGAAGAGTGCGGGGGGCAGGATTTGAACCTGCGAACCCCTATGGGACAGCGCCCTGAACGCTGCGCCTTTGGCCACTTGGCTACCCCCGCACGTGTCCGTGCTGGGACCGAGAAGACCCGGTAAGGGTCTTCGATCCCCGCAACTGGCTGGCGATCCGGTTGACAGATCGCCGGCCGCGGCTTGCCCCTGTTGGTACGGGGGATTGGCAAGCCACTTGGCTACCCCCGCATACCGCTGACGGTACAACGCGGCGGGAGTTTTAATACTGTGGCGCCGGACTATAGGAGTGACTGTCAGGGTGGGCCGCTCCACCGGTCTGGCTTGGAACGTCCGTGTGCCGAACAGAGTCCTGCTCCCGTCCGGTGCATACCTGTGTGTCGATGTGGCCGATGCGCAGCCTTAAACGTGTTTCTCTCCCATGCTACCGCGTACGTCGTGGCCCTGATGCGCCTGAAAGATACGTTCTCCCGGTATGGCGGCGTGGCGCTGGCGGTCGTGGTCGGCGCCGTGCATATCGCCATCCTCCACACGGTCACCCATCCGGCGGTGCGGAACAACCCGGTGAACGTCATCATCGAACCGCTGCGGCAGGTCATCGTGCACGGGGCGCTGCCGTGGAACGCCCAGATAAACTACTACACCGGCACCCCATTCTTCCTCATCCCTGTCTTCAGCATCGCCTCGTCCCCCATCGTCCTCCGCGCCGTGCTCATCGGGTGCATGGGCGTCGCAACTGCGTTCGCCTACCTTGCGTACCGGGAGGCGCACGGGACGCGCGGCGGCGTCATCGGGGTGCTCGTCTTGTTCAACATGACGACTTGGCTCGTCTTCCGGCTCGCGGACTACACGTTCGCCGCCGCGTTCACCGCTATCCTCCTGTTCCTTCACGCGGCGTGGCGGCGCCGCGGCGATGACCGCATCATCTACGGTGCAGCGGCCGTGGCCGGCTTCCTCTTCTACTTCAAGGCATCGGTCCTGTACGTAGCCGCGGCGCTCGTCGTGGCGGAACTTGCCGCGTCCCGCGGCCGCATCCTTGCGCGGCTCGGCCCCCGCGGAATCGCCGTCACGGCCGCAGCCGCCATCGCCGGCGCCACGCCGTTCTGGCTGCACATGATACAGGGAAGCCCGTTATGGATTCTATCACGGGCGTTCAGCGGGAACGAACATTACAACGTCGGGATGTCGGCGGTTGACGTCGTCGCCGAGCGCCTCGGTGCAGCATCCGCGCTCATCGCCCCCGGCGCCACGCCGTGGACCGTCGATGTCGTCAACCGTATCAGGCCGAGCTGGATGCTGCTGCTGATCGCCGCTGGATCGCTCCTTGCCGTCCGCCGCCGCACGGCCCGATATCCTGTGGCGGCCGCGACGCTGTTCCTCCTCCATTTCCATGTACCGCATGCGTACCGGTGGCAGCAGCTTATCGTCTTTCTACCCCTCGTCCCACTCCTCGTCCTGCCACTCCGCTCCGCGCTCCCGGGGTCGCCGCGGCGGCGCGATGCTGCGGTGATGGGTGTGCTCACCCTGTCACTCTTCTTGTCGGCGCCCGTGCTCGCCACGGTAGCAGGCGACCAGCCCCGGCTCACGCACTGGGGCGGCGACCCCACGGCAGCCCGGCGGTACGCCCGCATGCCCCGAGCGGACCAGGTTGTCACCAACAGCTACCGTTACTGGGTGTTGACGCGGTACGACTTCTCTGTGAAGGAATCAACCTTGCTGATGCCTCCGAGATCGAAGCAGCTCACGCCGACACAGCATGAGGCATGGAACGACCTGCTCAGGAACAACGTCGCCCAGCTGCACGGTGACGGCGTTCCCCGTGACGGCCGTTTGTTCGTTCTCCAGGAGTCGCACAGCTGCCACGGAAACGTCTCATCGTGCGGGTACAACGCGTCAACGGTCGCGGCCGCGTTCCGGACGCCCGCGGAGCGGATGTGGACGGCCCGGTTCGACGGCCACACCTACCGCGTCTACCCGCCCTGACCCGCATCAGTCGAGCAGCGCGGTGACCGCGTCGTCGTCCATGCACCCGTCCGGCGTCACGGCCTGCATCTCCACATACGCGTCCTCGCTGTAGTCTGCAACAGCCTCGTGCGCCAGTGCGGCGCCCTCGCCCAGATCAATGCCATCCTCGTACCCGGCGTTCAGATCCTTCTGGATGGTTGAGCTGCCGTCGCCGATAGCGTGGGCGCGGTATCCCTGGAACACGCCGGACGGGTCATGCTCGTACAGCACCGGACCGTCCTCGTCGTCGATGCCTGCGAACATCACGGAACAGCCCAGCGGCCGCTGCATCCCGCGCTGGGTCGGCATGTGCATCCACGGCTCGATGTAGTTCTTGGACAGTGTCCTGATATCTGGGACCTCATCGAATTCCTCCCGCTCGTACTCGGCTGCGTCCCGGGCGAAGTCGACGACCCGGTGCGCGTCCGCCTGGTGTCCGCTGGTCGCAGCCAGAATCTTGTCGTAATGGATGGTGTGTAGCTTTTCGATTGTCTCGTCCACCACCAGTGGGCCGCGGTCGGCGTTCACCGCCGCTAGCACTGTCCCCTCGTCGGTCACCACGCCGACGGAGGGGGTGCCGCGTTCCGCTGCTTTGTGCGCGTTGTCCACCTGCGGCAGACGGCCCTGATTATCGAATCCGCCCGTATACCGTCCCTGTCGGTCGCCGAGTCCCATACCACTGTTATTGCTCCGGAAGAGTTAAAAGCTTTCATGCCGCTCCTAGGGAGTATGGACGACGACGGCTACGGTGCGGGCGACGCAGGCCAGCCGGTCGAAACAGGAACGACAACGGTCGGCGTGGCGACGGACGACGCGGTCGTCCTCGCTGCTGACACGCAGGCGACCGGCGGCATCATCAGCAACCAGTACTCGGACAAGGTCCTGCCCATCGACGAGGGGGCGGAGGCCGTCATCACCAAGACGGGGCTGGTCGCGGACGGTCAGCAGTTCTACGACACGCTCAGGTCGGAGGCCCGCACCTACGCGACGGAACGCGGGAAGGAGATGTCCACGGAGACGTTCGCCACGCGCGCCGCCAACATCTTCTCGCACTATGCAGACTTCGGCCGGCCGCGCCACCTCCGCCTGCTCGTCGGCGGCGTTGACGAGAGGGACGGTCAGGCCCAGCCCCGGCTGTACAAGCTGGGGTCGTTCGGCAGCAAGATGGCTGGCAAGGGGGAGGACCCGTTCCCCATCGCCGCCACCGGCAGCGGCTCCCCGGTCGCCTACGGCGCACTGGAGGGCGGCTACGAAGAGGATATGTCCGTTGACGACGCTCAGGACCTGGCGTTCACGGCGCTCGAGGCAGCCAAGGAGCGCGACACCTACACCGGGTTCGGCACCGACATGGCCACTATCACGCTGGACGACGGCATCGACCTGCGCCAGTTCCGGCCGCCGGAGCTGGAATGGGACGACATGGTCGAGCACAGTCCGGACGGCTGATCACACCGCCGATATCGGCCCGGTGAACTGCGGCGCGTCCACGACCACGGTCTCGTACCCGCCGCCCTCGCCGGCCGGCTGGAACCCGTACTCCTTGCTCAGCGCGATCAGCTCGTCAACTGCATCTGCGTCGAGCGTCCGGCCGACCCAG
>CAZAFX010000018.1:10083-13798 GCA_964484895.1 uncultured archaeon
TCTCCGTGATCTGCACTTCGAAGCCTTCCCGCACCAGCCACCGCAGGTACTGCTTCTGGTCGGTCATCCACAGCGGCGTGTACGACCGCAGCCCGGCCCGGTCCGCCACCCGGTCGACGCGGTCGCGCTGGTAGACCGATGCGAGTGCCCCGGCAACGACGCCGTCAACACCGTGCTCGTCGCGCGCCCGCCGCAGCCCCGCAGCGAGGTCGTCAAGCTCTGCCTCCTTCTCCCCGCTGGTCGCCACGGTCACGAGCGGCACACCCATGGCGTCCGCCTGCCGCTGCACCAGGTCCCGGTCCTTGGTGTCGAACATGTAGCTGTCAGCGCGGTCGCTCTGCAGGTTGACGAGGCACGCCACGTCGTGGTTGCGGCGCTGCATCCGGTGCACAGCGGCGTGGGAATCCTTCCCCCCGGAGACGAGCGCGGCCAGCCGCGACTCCGGTGCGTCCCGGAACCGGCGGCAGTACGCACCTTTCCCCATCTCGGCGTCCCGCGCCAGCCGGTCCAGCGCCTTGTCCACGTTGCTCCCGTACTGCGCCGCCCGCTTCGGCCGCCAGGCCGCGTCCTCCGGCACCCCGAGCCGGTCCGCCGCAGCCCGCAGCACGTATTTCCGTGTCCTGTCCCGCACTTTCACGTCGCCCGGCAGCGTCAGCGCGTGCCGGACGAGGTCCCGGTCGAGGAACGGCAGCCGCAGCTCGGTGGTGTGCCGCATCGCCACCACGTCGTCCCGGTACAGGTCCCGGTGGAACAGCCCCCGCAGCCCGGCCACGGCCTCAGACCCGAGCGCGTCCGCCCGCATCCGGCTGTACCCGCCGTACAGCTGTTCAGCGCCTAGGCCGGAGAACGCGACCCGTTCGTCAGCCTGCGCCAGGGCGGCGTGCAGGGTCGCCGCCACACCGAGCTTCACCGGGCTCGTCGTCGACACCCACGACGCGAGCCTGGGCAGCGCTTCCCGTTTATCGTCCAGCGACGGCTGCACGGTGACGAGGTCAAGGTCCATCGCGTCCGCCACCCGTTCCGCCCGGTCGAGGTCCCGCGGCCGGTCCGTGTTCCCAGGCTGCGTCCCCGTGGCGTAGCACGTGAACGCTGCATCCGCGTCCTGCAGCGCCGCCGCCAGCACGGTGGAGTCGAGGCCGCCGGAGAACAGCAGCGCGACGGGTTCATCCGGCGTCCGCTTCGTGACCGCGTCCCGCACCCGGTCGGCCACCGCATCCGCCGCGTCGTCCAGACCGGTCTCCTGTGGGTCGGCGCCGCGGAAGCCGCGGTACGTCGTTCTGTTCGCCCCAGTGTCCGTGTCGTGCCGGAGCACGTGCCGCGGGTGCAACTCCCGTGGTCGCCGTCCCGCCGCCTCGAGCGCCTGCCGCTCGGACGCGAACGCGAACGGCTCCTCGGCATACCACAGCGGCTTCACACCGAGCTGGTCCCGCGCCAGCAGCAGCTCGCCGTCCCGCTCGTACGCGAGGGCGTAGACGCCGTCGACCATGTCGAGCGCGTCCGCGCCGTACCGGTCAAGCAGAGCGAGCAGAAGGTCTGCGTCGTTGGCCGCGTCGATGCCCTCGTCCGCCGCCAGCTGCGTCCAGTTGTATATCTCGCAGTTGGCGACGAGGCGGCCGTTCCGCTGCAGCGGCTGCGCCACGTCGTTGACAATGGGAAGGTGGACATGGCCGAGGCCGTCGCTGCATCGGTGGCGGATGCCGCGGTGGGCGAGGTGGTCGAGCAGCGTGGTGGTGTCGTGGCCGCCGGCAATCCCGCACATACCGTGGTACAGGCCGGCAGAAGTTTTTAAGCGGCGGTCATTCGAGGCGGTCGAGCTCACCGCGCAGGCTCTCCAGTTCGTCCTGGAGCTGTCGGGTGCCTCGTGGCGGTCGATGTCGATGTCGGATTCGACGTCGATGTCAACGTCCTTGACCTCCGGCATCTGCTGCTTGATATCGTGCAGCTGCTGGTTCAGCCGGTCGACGTTCTCGACGAAGACGTCGATGCTTTTCTCCTTCACGGTCTGGACCTGTCGCAGGACCGCGAGCGTCTCGTGCATGTTCTCCAGCACCTGCTTGATACCGGCAAGATCCTTGAGTATCTCCGGGTAGCCGGGCACCTTGATGAACAGCTGATCGCCGCTGCCACCCATCTGCTCGCGGACCTCCTCCGGCAGGTCCTCGGGCCGCCGTTGCTCCGCCATACGGCACCGTGCGCCACCCACCTATATTAAGGTTTGCCATCCCGGTCGTGGCCGCCGCAGCACCCATAAAACGTTCACACACCCGCTGAAAACCCATGCCGCTGTTCGCCTCTCCGCGCCACCGGCGCATCGCCATCGGGGTCGTCATCCTGATGGCGGCCGCCACCGCCCTGACCTACCGGACGGTCGGCACGGCCGAACCGGCAGCGTTCCGGGACATGGTCGCCGGCTACGGCGCGATGGGACCGGCCGTCCTGATCGCGTTCGAGATCGTGCAGGTGCTGTTCCCGCCCATTCCCAACGCCGGCATCGGGGTCGTCAGCGGCTACCTGTTCGGCGCCGTGCCCGGCACCATCTACAGCAGCGTCGGCACCCTCCTCGGTGTCGCGCTCGGCGTTGCGGTGTCCCGCCGCTTCGGCCGGCCGTTCGTGGAGCACGTCGTCCACCCCGACACCCTCGACCGGTTCGACGACACGGTCGCACGGCACGGCGTCCCGGCGCTCGTCCTGCTCTACCTGTTCCCGCTGTTCCCGGATGACGCGCTCTCCCTCGTCGCCGGCCTGACCCCGATCCGGTACGGCGTCATCCTGCTCGCCGCCGTCGTCGGCCGGACTCCCAGCATCATCCTCACGAACGTGGCTGGCGACAGCATCGCCGCTGGCCGTCCCGTGGTCGTCGCCGTCATCGCTGCCGCCACGCTCGTCGTCGCCGTTCCCACGGTCGTCTACCGTGACCGCGTGGAGGCAGCCTTCGAACGCGTGCTCGACCGGCTCCGCCGGAGCGTATAAAGGCGGGCGCCGCCCGTACACAGCCATGCGCGCCACAGCCGTCCTCCGCGGCGCATTCCGGATGCTCGCCGACCAGCCGCTGCTGTTCCTCCCGCGCATCGCCATGACGGTGGTCACGAGCGCGCTGTGGATCATGCTGCTCGGTGCCGTCGACCAGCCGCCGCCCGCCGCCCTCGACACGCTGCTCCGGGTCGCTGCCCTGTCGCTGGTCGTGCTCCCGCTCCAGACCTGGGTGTACAACGGCTACTTCTTCGTCGTGACCCGGGACGCGCGCACGCCGCGGGAGATCGCTGCGGCGTTTCGCGCCGGGCTCGGCCGGATCCTGCCCGGCGTCGCTGCCGTGGTCGCGGTGGTCGCGGCCGCGACGGTCGCCGCCCTGCCCGGTGCGTTCGCAGCGTCCTACGGCGTCGTGGCCGCGTCGCCGCTGCTGCAGGCGGCCGGTGCCGCGCTCGCGGTGGCCGCCCTCCTCGGCACCGCGATCCTGCTGTACTTCGTCCCGGTCGCGGTCGTGCTCGGTGACGGCGGGTTCGTGGCGAACCTCTGCCGTGGCGTCGCGGCGTCACGGCGGCGATGGAACACCGTCGCGGCCATCACGCTGCTGTCGTTCGGCGTGCTTGCGGCCACGCTGGCGGTGGAGGGGACGCTCCGTCATCTCGGGCTTGCCGGCTTCGTCGTGGGCCGGCTCCTGTCGGCGGTCGCAAGCGTCTACCTCATCGTCGTCAACCCGGAGCTGTACCTCGACGCT
>CAZAFX010000019.1:0-6604 GCA_964484895.1 uncultured archaeon
GGTAGATGACGAACGCGACCACGACCGCGGTCACCGCCGCGGCCAGCGGCTCGTCCACCCGCGGATCGCGCGGACCGATCCCGCGCAGGAACACCGGCCCGGAGACGTTGACGAGGCGCTCCCCCTGCGACACCGCCGCCCCCGCAGCAGCGTACAGCACGGACGACAGGACGAAAAGGCGGCGCATACCGGGCCCTTGCCGGCCGTTCCTTTTAAATCTTCGAGGCGCAGCGCGCGGCATGGGCCGGGAGACGAAGCAGACCCGCTGCGTCCACTGCGGCCGGACCGCGACCAGGATGAACCGGGCGGACCAGCCGGTGTGCAAGGACCACAAGGACCGCGCACCCAAGGAGATCGGCTGCCCGGCGTGCGGGTTCAACATGACCATCAAGGAGGGGCGGTACGGCTACTTCTGGGGCTGCGAGGGCTACCCCGGCTGCGAGAAGACGCTGTCCATCCCGCAGAGCCTCAAGATGGACCGGTACCGGGACGACGACGTCGACGTCGTCATCGACGACTAACCCTTAAGGGCGGCGACACCGCAACTACCGGCATGCGGTCCCGCACGGAACGCGAGCTCGTGCTCGGCAGCATCGGCATCGCCGTGCCCGCGCTCGTCGCATACCGCCTCATCAACCCGCTGCCGGGCTCGTACGGCATCATTCTTCTCACCGGGCTTCTCACCGCCCTCATCGTGGCGGACATCGGCGTCATCCGCCGCCTCAACCCCCACGAGATCGCGCTCACCCAGAAGAAGAGTTACAGCATCACCCTCCCCGCCGTCCTCGCCACCACCCTCGTGGCCGGCATCGGCCTCCTCGTCCTCCTCGGGCTCGCCGGCACCGTGCTGGGGGCGGTCGCCCAGTACGCCGGGTACACCCCGTACTCCGTCCAGATCCTTCAGGAGACCCTGTCCCGGCTCGCCGCGCTCACCGCCGCCGACACGGCCGTCCTCGCCGCCGCATACACCGGTATCGGCACCGGCATGGGCCTCGGGTTCTGGCTCCTCTACCCGTACCTCCCCGTCGACGACCCCCGCACCGGCGCACCCGTCACCTTCCTCACCACCTGGATCTACCTCACCGCCGTCCTCGGTCTCGCAGCCGGTCTCCCCACCCTGCCCCGGCCCGCCGCGCTCGCTCTGGACGCCGCCGTCGTCGCGGTCTGGGGCAAGGCCTTCGCCGTCCTCTACACCGACGTGCAGCAGCGCCTGCCCTGACCACCCATCCCATTTTTAACCCTGCACCGCCCAGCCCGCCGCACAGGGCCCGTAGCTCAGCCTGGCAGAGCACCGGGCTTTTAACGCCAGTTAAAAGCACTGAGGGATACGTGCGTCTCCGCGAGGAGATGGACGTCCGAGAAGACTGACGCGTCTTCGACCCGATGATCGACGGAAGAGACCCGGTAGTCGCGGGTTCGAATCCCGTCGGGCCCACTCACGCCCCGGACAGCGCGGCCGGCGCCAGCTCCTGCTGCGGCACGAACCCCTGTCCATCGTCCAGCCAGTCCCGCGCCCGGCGCGTCAACCGGCGGCCGTACGCCGCAGGGTCGTCGATCTCGGCCAGCGTCATCCCCCGACCAGCAGACTTGGACAGCGGCGCACCGTCACCGTCCGCGATGAGCGGTGCGAGCAGGTACGCCGGCGTCTCCCCGGTCGCCAGCCGCGTGATCCGCGCCACCTTCGCCACCTTCGGCGTGGTCTGCTCCTTCTCCGCGGTCCGGTAGTCCCCGCCGAACACGTGGACCGCGACATCCCGGCCCGGGTCCCGGACCGGGTCCACGAGGTAGTAGACGCCGATGCGCCCATCCAGTCCGGCCCGGGCGAACCCGGAGCCGCAGCCGTCGTGGCGGCACGCCGCCACCACCTCGTCTGTCGCCGGCGAGTAGGCGCCGCCCTTCGCGTGCGCGTGGCCGCAGCCGCTGCACGGGGCGACCACCGGGCTGCGGTACCGGCGGCGGAACCCGCCACCGAACACTGCATCGAACGCGTCCATCCGCTCCAGCACGGTGCGGAGTGCATCCACGTACGCTCCGTCGCCGGCCAGCTTCGTCAACCGACCCTGGCTGACGGGCGCCGACACCGCATCACGCACGCCGTCGAGGAACGGCTGCAGCCGGTCGAGGTGGTGCGCCGCCACGTCACGGTGGCCGCCGCACGGGCAGTCCCGGTTGAAGAACGGCGTCATCACCCGGTTGTTGCCGGGTACCGTCTGCTCGTGGATGTGCGCGCTCCAGTCCGTGTCGCAGCACTGCAGGTCGACCCGCAGCCCGAGCGCGTCTGCCACGACGGCGGCCGACGCGACGGACAGCAGGTTGCCGACGTGGAGGTCGCCGGACGGCCGGAACCCGACCGCGACGCGCTCCCCCGCCGGCGGTTCCGCCCGCAGTGCCGTCAGGTCGGTCACAGGCAGCTCCGGCATGGGCCTGTCACGGGATGCAACGGTTTTAACGGTGCCGTGCGGCCCGGCCTTGTTTAAGCCCGCGGCTCGCACTCGGACGTGATGCCCCGGTACGACCTCCACATCCACACCCGGGAGTCCCCGGACTCCCGGACGACACCGGAACAGGTCGTGGCGCACGCCCTGTGGCACGGTCTGGATGGCGTCGCCGTCACCGACCACGACACCACCGCAGGGGTGGACGCGGTCCGGGACGCCGCCCCGCCCGCACTGGAGGTCATCCCTGCCGCCGAGGTCACGACCACCGCCGGCCACCTGCTTGCGCTCGACATCGAGGAGGCGCCGCCGACGGACGACCCGCTGCGGACGATCGACCGCATCCACGACCAGGGCGGCTACGCCGTCATTGCCCACCCGTTCGACCCGTTCCGCCGCAACTTCCGGGACGCCCGGGACGCGGCGGCCGCGGCGGACGCCATCGAGACCGTCAACGCCCGCTGTATCCGCCACGCCTACAACCACCGGGCAGCGTCGTTCGCCGCCGACCACGACCTGCCGGGCGTGGGCGGGAGCGACGCGCACATGCACTGGGAGATCGGCCGGGTCGTCACCGTCACCGACCGACCGCTCCGCGACGTGCTCGAGGACGGGACCGGCGTGGCACGGGTGAAGGGAAGCGGCGGCCACGTCCTCAGCCACGTCCTCAGCCACGCCGTCACCTCCCTGCGGCTGCTGCGGAGGTGGCGGCAGCGGTGAACGTGCAGCGGGACCGGTTCCGCCCCGACCCGTCCATGACACAGGGAACGATGGAGGAGCTGCAGCACGATATCGCCCGCGCGGCCGTGTTCAGCGACGACCACGGGTGGTGGCCGGGCGCGACAGTGGCCGGCGTGGACCAGGCCTTCACCGACGACCGGGCGGTGTCGGGCATCGTCGTCATGGAGGAGGGCGACGTGGTGGAGCGCGTCACGGCCACGGCGCCGCTGGAGATTCCGTACATCCCAGGCCTCCTAGCGTTCCGCGAGGGCGGCAGCATCGTCTCCGCCCTGGAGCAACTGGAGCGTGACCCGGACCTCCTGCTGCTGGACGGCAGTGGCCGCATCCACTTCCGGGAGGCGGGCATCGCCACCCACATCGGCGTCCTGTTCGACGCGCCCGCCGTCGGCGTCGCCAAGAACCTGCTCTGCGGCACCCCCGAACGCGAGCTGGACGATTCCTTGCCGCAGGGGACGCGCGTCCCTATCCATGCGGACGACGGCGTGGTGACCGCGCAGGACGGCACGGTCATCGGCCACGCCTACCAGTCCCGGCAGTACGACAACACCGCGGCGCGGCACATCAACCCGCTCTACGTCAGCCCGGGCCACCGCGTCGCGACCGGCACCGCCACGGACATCGTCGACGCCCACTGCACCGGCCACAAGCTCCCGGAGCCGGTCCACCGCGCCGACCACCACGTGACCGCGGCAGCGCAGAACATCTAACGCACGTTCAATTTATTACCTTAAAATTGCAACATTACTTATACCGGCGGTGCGCACTGTACAGGTATGCGCATCCCCGACGATGTCGCTGCGGCCGCGGACTACGCCACGCGGCTGCACGACCTCACGGAGCAGTACCTGTACGCACTGAGCCGGTACGACGCCGTACCGAAGACGGAGGAGGCGTTCGGCGCAGCGGTCGAGGAGGAGGCGGCGCGCCGGGAGCGGAATCCGGCGGTCGACTGGGACGGCGACAGGGCGGCGATTCGGCAGGAGCTGGCGTACGACCGTGAGTGCGCACGGGAGCAGGTGGTCACGCTCGCGGACGAGCTGCAGCGGACATCTGCGGAGGCGCTCGCCGCGGCCGGTGCGGTATATGACAGCGGGCGGATGGACAGCGCAGCGGAGGAGCAACGGCGCACCGGGTTCGAGGCGTACGACCCCGCAGCGGCGGTGTCGCAGATCCGCGACGACCTGGAGACGCTCGCCGAGGCCGACGCCGAGACCGTACCCCAGATGGGGGTGCACACCGGCGCGAACACGCTCGTCGACGGGCCGCCCGTCCCGAACCCCGCGACGCCAGCCGGGGAGGCGGCGGCCGCTGACCGTACCTACCTCGATATGACTGCGGACGAGCAGGAGGCGGAGCTGCTGCGGCAGCTGGAGCAGGACGAGGGCGACCGCCTTCCCGCCCGACCCTAGTATATCAGAATGATATATTATTCACGTATAAAATACGCATTTTCGATGTCTTCTCTATATTGTTCCGGAGTGGCTGGAGAAGGTTCTTAACTGCTGCCTCCGCATGTCGGTGGGATGGATGACCGACCCCTGTCCGACGTCGACCCGGCGGTCCACGACGCGGTCCGTGCGGAGGAGCGGCGGCAGGAGCACGGCGGGCTGGAGATGATCGCGTCCGAGAACTTCGTGGCGCCCGCGGTGCTGGAGGCGCAGGGGTCCGTGCTGACGAACAAGTACGCGGAGGGCTACCCGGGCAAGCGGTACTACGCCGGGTGCGAACACCACGACACGGTGGAGGACGCGGCGCGGGACCGGGCATGCCAGCTGTTCGGGGCGGACCACGCGAACGTGCAGCCCCACTCCGGCAGCCAGGCGAACTTCGCGGCGTACTTCTCGCAGCTGGAGGCAGGGGACCGGGTGCTGGGTCCGGTGCTGGCGCACGGCGGCCACCTGACACACGGGCACGGCGTCAACTTCTCCGGCGACCTGTTCGACTTCGCCACGTACGCCATCGACACGGACACGGAGCGGTTCGAGCAGGACGAGATCCTTGCGGCGGCGCGGGAGCACGACCCGGAGATGATCGTATGCGGCTACTCCGCGTACCCGCGGGAGGTGCCGTTCGACGCGTTCCGGGCCGCCGCGGAGGAGACGGGGGCGACGCTGCTGGCGGACATCGCGCACGTGGCCGGGCTGGTCGCCGCCGGGCAGCACCCGAACCCGTTCCCGGACTGGGATATCGTGACCACGACGACGCACAAGACGCTACGCGGGGCGCGCGGCGGCATGATACTCGCGGCCGGCGAGCACGCGGACGCGGTGGACAGCGCGGTGTTCCCCTACAGCCAGGGCGGGCCACTGATGCACCAGGTGGCGGCGACCGCGACCAGCCTGAAGCTGGCGCAGGCCGACGCGTTCCGGGACTACCAGGAGCAGGTGGTGGCAAACGCGCAGGCGCTCGCGGAGGGGTTGCAGGATGAAGGGTTCCGGCTCGTGTCGGGCGGGACTGACACGCACCTGGTGCTGGTCAACCTGTCCGACCACCGGTTGACCGGGAAGCAGGCGGAGCAGCGGCTGGAGGAGGCGGGCATCGTCGTCAACAAGAACATGGTGCCGGGGGACGACGAGCCGCCGGCGGTGACGTCCGGGGTGCGCATCGGTACGCCCGCGCTGACGACACGGGGCATGGAGGCGGGCGAGATGCGCGACATCGCCGGGATGATCGGCCAGGTGCTGGACGACGGGGAGACGGGCGCGGTGCGGGACGAGGTGGAAACCATGCTGGAGCGGTTCCCGCTGTACGGGGCGGAATAGATGGAGGCGTACCAGGAACTGGTGCGGTCCGTGCTGCGGGACGGAGCGTACAAGGCGAACCGGACCGGGGTGGACACGGTGGCGGCGTTCGGGCGGCAGTACCGGGTGGACCTGCGGGACGGGTTCCCGCTGCTCACCACGAAGGACATGTCCGGGTTCCGGTGGAACTCGCTCATCCACGAGCTGCTGTGGTACTTCTCGGGCGAGGAGCATATCCGGACGCTGCGGGAGGAGACGAGCATCTGGGATGCGTGGGCGGACGACGAGGGCCGCCTGGAGACGGCGTACGGCCGGTTCTGGCGGCGGTTCCCGGTGCCGGACGACGGTGCGCAGCTGCCGGGCGAGGCGTGGGCGGACACGGACTGCCCGTGGGTGTCGGTGGAGGACGGCACGCTCGTCTTCGACCAGCTGCAGTACGTCATCGATACGCTGAACGGGGACAACCCGGACCGTGACCCGCACTCCCGCCGGCTGGTGGTGAACGCGTGGCACCCGGCGAACGCCGCAGTGTCGACGCTGCCGCCGTGCCACTACACGTTCGCGTTCACGGTGCAGGACGGGACGCTGCACGTCCACCTGACACAGCGGAGCGGCGACATCGCGCTCGGTGTCCCGTTCAACATCGCCGCGTACGCGTTGCTCGCGGAGATCATCGGGCAGCGCACC
>CAZAFX010000019.1:6614-13536 GCA_964484895.1 uncultured archaeon
GGGCTACGACCATGTGCCGGGGCTGCTGGAGCAGCTCGCGCGCGCACCGCTGGACCGGCCGCGCATCGCGGTGGCGGACCGGGCGCTGGACGACCTGGCGTTCGACGATATCACGCTGGAGGACTACGACAGCCACGACGGCATCCGGTTCGCCGTGGCGGAATGAGGGAACGCAGGGTCAGCGGTGCGGGTCCTCGAGGGCGTAGGCATCGCGGTCGCGGAGGACGTGGCCGTGGTACCGGCCGATGCCCGTCTGCATGCCGCCGGCCGCGGCCCGGTCCAGTGCGCCGTCGCCCTCCCCGGCACCGATGACGGCGGGCTGCCGGGCTTCCACGCGGCCGGTGTCGGGCTCGGCGTCCTCGTGGGCGTTCACGTACGTGGCCGCGGCGGCGTCGTTCGGGAAGTCGTAGGCGTCCGCGAGGCGGGCGTCGAGCGCGTCCTCCCACGCCGCCAGTGCCGGGTTCCGTTTCCGGGTGTTGGACCGCTCGATGGCCTCGATCGTCTCGCGTGCGCCCATGCCTCCGTACACGCCATAACAATGTTATAAGCCGTCGGGGTTTTAACCGTCGCAGGAGGATGATGGGGCATGGAGCTGGTGGCGATCGCGGCGGTGGCGGAGAACGGGGTCATCGGGAGCGACGGTGAGGTCCCGTGGCACGAGCCGGCGGACCTGCGGCATTTCCGGGAGACGACGACCGGGCACCCGTGCATCATGGGCCGGACGACGTACGAAGGGATTGTGGACGGGCTGGACGGGCCGCTGCCGGACCGGACGAGCATCGTGCTGTCGCACGAGAGGATGGGCGTGCCCGACGACGTGGTGAACGTGCACGGCATCGAGGCGGCGGTCGACGCGGCCCGGGAAACGGGTGCAGCGGTGGCGTACGTTATCGGCGGCGCCTCAGTCTACCAGCAGTTCCTGGACCGTGGCCTGCTGGACCGGATGGTCCTCACCGAGGTGCCGGGGCGGCCGGACGGGGACACGTACTTCCCGGACTGGGACGGGGACGACTGGGTGGAGGCGGAGCGGCGGGAGGAGGACGGCCTAGCGTTCGTCACGTACGTGCGCGCGTAGCGCGCACGCGCCACCTATAGTTCTTGGTGGGTTGTGCGGACGTCGCCGACGAAGTAGAGGGAGCCGGTGTAGAGGATGGTGTCGGCCGGGCCGGCGTGTAGCCGGGCAGTGCGGGCCGCCTCCCGTGGTGTGGACACGGTCTCGTGCGGTGCGTCGACATGGGAGGCAAGGTCGGCCGGCGGGGCGGCCCGGTCGATGTCGGCGGCGGTGAGGATGAACCGGTCGACGTGCGGCGCGAGTGCGTCCAGCATCGCGGCGTGGTCCTTGTCGGCCATGATGCTGACGGCGGCGGTGACCTCCCCCTGCGCGATGCGGTCGAGGGTCTCGGTCATGCGGCGGACACCAGCGGGGTTGTGGGCGCCGTCGAGCACCGTGAGAGGCTGCTCGTTGACGACCTCCATGCGGCCGGGGACTTGGACGGTGGCGAGGCCGCGGTGGATGGCGGACGCATCCACCGTGAACGGCGCCACGTCCAGGGCTGTCAGGGCGGTGTTGATGTTGTCAACCTGGTAGTCGCCGACAAGGCCGGTCTCGACCGGTGCCTCCGGCACGCGGAGCGTGAGGGGGCGGCGGTCGTCGTCGACCGGTGCTGCGCGCTGTGCGACGGGCTGGATGTCGGCGCCCTGGTCCGCGGCCGCCGTGGCGACGGTGTCGGCGGCGGGCCCGGTGACGCCGGAGACTGCCGTGCCGTGCCGGGGGATGATGCCGGCGATCTCGCGGGCGATTGCCTGCGGTGTGTCGCCGAGGATGGCGGTGTGTTCGGGGGCGACGGTGGTGATGACGGCGGGCTGGCCGGTGACGATGTTGGTGGCGTCGAGGCGGCCGCCGAGCCCGGTCTCGACGACGGCGATGTCGACGTCGTGGTCCCGGAACGCGAGGACGGCGATGGCGGTGGTGGCCTCGAAGAAGGAGAGGTCGACGCCGGTGTCGGTGAGGCGGTCGTGGTGGCGGGCGACCGCCTGCCACGGGATGCGGTCGCCGTCGATACGGATGCGGTCGCGGAGGTCAGCGAGGTGGGGCTGCGTGTACGTGCCGACCGTGTAGCCTGCTTCGCGGAGCATGGCGGCGGTGATGTGGACGGTGGAGCCCTTGCCGTTGGTGCCGGCGACGTGGATGCTGGGGAACGCCTCGTGGGGGTCGTCGAGGGCGGCCATGCAGTCCTGGATGGGCTGGAGGGAGAGCCGGCCCTTGAACCGGTCGCGGCGGCGGATGGCGTCGCGGACCGGCGGTGCGGGCATCCCCTGGTGGCGGGGCGTCAAGGCATTTAAACGTTCCAGCCCAGGGGGCGGGTGTATGGGTGGCGCGGCAGAGGTCGGTGAGGCGGACGCGTTCGATGAGGGCGACCTGGAGCAGGTGGACGTGGACGGCGACCCGGTGCTGGTGACGAAGGTGGACGGCGAGTTCTTCGCCATCGGTGACGTCTGCACGCACGCGCAGTGCCACCTGTCGGACGGCTGGGTGGAGGGGAGCGAGGTCGTCTGTCCCTGCCACCACGCCAAGTTCGACCTGGAGACCGGTGAGGCGACGCGGCCGCCGGCGACCGAGCCGGAGCCGACGTTCGATGTGGCGGTGGATGACGGAACGGTCTACGTCGAGGACTGACCCGGCGGGGAGTATTTAAGAGTTCGGCAGGCCTTGTAGAAGGCGCATGCGGAAGGCGAAGGATGGCCGTGCCACGTTTATAAACTTGGTGGCTAAACATCCGTATAGCGTGTCCGCGGGGCGGTAGGTGCGACGCAGTGGTGTGCATGGCGATCGATATAGAGGATCACGAGCTTGTCCCGGACCATGAGGTCCTTGACGAAGCGGCTGCTGAGGAGGTGCTGGAGCAGTACGGTATCACGCGGGATGACCTGCCGCAGATCGACCGGACGGATGCGGTGGTGAAGCGGCTTGATGCGGAGGTCGGTGACGTGATCGAGATCACGCGGGAGTCGCCGACGGCGGGCGAAACGACGTACTACCGTGTCGTGGTGGAGGTGTGACCGTGTCGGGCGTGTTCCTTGAGAAGGCGGCGTCAAGCAGCCTGGTGACGCACCAGATCCGGTCGTACAACGATTTCATCGAGAACCGCATCCAGCGCATCCTGAACGATGTGGGGGAGGTGGAGCCGGAGCTGCCGGGCGGCGAGGACCTCGTCATCAAGCTGGGTGGCGTCGAGGTCGAGGAGCCGATGGTGAAGGAGGCGGACGGGTCGATGACCTACCTGACGCCGGCGGAGGCGCGCCGCAGGGATATCACGTACGCGTCCCGGATCCGGGTGAAGATGACGCCGATCTTCGAGGGGCGGCAGCAGGAGCCGGAGACGGTGACGATCGGGAAGATCCCGGTGATGGTCGGGTCGGATATCTGCCCGACGAGCGATATGACGCGGGAGGAGCTGATCGAGGCGGACGAGGACCCGGACGACACCGGCGGCTACTTCATCGTGAACGGGTCGGAGAAGACGCTGGTGACGATGGAGGAGATGGCGAACAACAAGCCGGTGTACCAGCACGACGACGATGAGCAGGTGTGCCGGATCAACTCGGAGAACGACGGCTACGTGCAGCGGCACCAGCTGAAGCGGAAGAAGGGCGTAGTCCGCATCAACTTCGCGAACGTGAAGAAGGTGCCTGCGGTCGTCATCATGCGTGCCCTCGGGCTGGAGACGGACAAGGAGATCGTGGAGGCGATCGGGGATGAGTACGAGGGCGAGATTTATCTGAACATCTACGACACGGAGGTGTCGACGCCGGAGGAGGCGATCGACTATATCGGGAGTCAGGCAGGCATCAACAAGGACCGGGACGAGCGCGTGCACGAGATCCTGGACCAGTACCTGCTCCCGCACATCGGGCAGGAGGACGACGTCCGGGAGGAGAAGGCTCGGTACCTCGGCCGGCTGGTGAAGAACACCATCGCGCTGGGCGAGGGCGACATCTCGGAGGACGACATGGACCATTACGCCAACAAGCGGCTGCTGCTGGCGGGCGACCTGCTGGAGATGCAGTTCCGGTCCGTGTTCCTCGGCAAGTGGGGGTTCGTCGCCCGGATGAAGTACAACTTCCAGAAGAGTGCGAAGCGGGGGCGCATCCCGTCCCTGCAGTCGACGGTCGTATCCGATACCCTGACGAAGCAGATCATGTCCGCGATGGCGACGGGTAACTGGGTGGGCAACCGGACCGGTGTGTCCCAGCGGCTGGAGCGGGGCAACCACGTGAAGAAGCTGTCCCACCTGCGGCAGGTGGTCTCCCCGCTGTCATCGGAGCGGCAGCATTTCGAGGCCCGGGAGCTGCACCCGACGCACTGGGGGCGGCTCGGCCCGATCAAGACGCCGGAGGGGATGAACATCGGGCTGCGGAAGCACCTGGCGCTGTCCGCCGACGTGACGTCCGGCCTCGGCGCGGAGGACCGCGAGCAGGTGGTGGACCAGCTGCACGAGCTCGGGGTGGAGGAGTGATATCATGACGGACGTATACCTTGACGGCGACCTGGTGGGGACGGTGGACGAACCGGAGGAGCTGCGGGCGGCGGTGCGTGACCGCCGGCGGCAGGGCGACTTGGACGGCGAGGTGAACGTCCGGTATGACGACGAGAAGGACGAGGTATGGGTGCACACCGACGAGGGCCGCACGCGGCGGCCGCTGGTCATCGTGTCCGACGGCGAGCCCCGACTGACCGCGGACCACATCGAGCAGGTGGAACGCGGCGACCTCACCCTGCAGGACCTGGCGCAGGAAGGGGTCATCGAGTATATCGATGCGGAGGAGGAAGAGGAGGCCTACGTCGCCCTGAACGAGGACGAGGTGACGGAGGAACACACCCACATGGAGCTCGACCCGGCGCTGACCCACGGTATCTCGGCGTCACTGGTGTCGTACGCCCAGCACAACCGCGGTGACCGGGTGAACTACGGGGCGAAGATGAACGGGCAGGGTCTCGGCCTCCCGGAGAAGAACTTCCACGCCCGGTACGATACCAACGCGAACGTGATGCAGTACCCCCAGCGCCCTATCGTGACGACGGGGACGGAGGACGCGGCGATCGGGGACCACCCGATCGGCCAGAACATGGTGGTCGCGATCTCCTCGTTCGACGGGTACAACATCGAGGACGCCGTCATCATGAACAAGGCGTCCATCGAGCGCGGGCTTGCACGGTCGCACTACTTCCGCACGTACTCGACGGAGTCCCGCACTTACTGGGGTGGGCAGCGCGACCGCATCACGGTCCCGGACAAGGACGTCCGCGGCTACCGCAGCGAGGACGCCTACGAGCACCTGTCGGAGGACGGCATCGTCGAGCCGGAGACACAGGTCTCGTCCGGGGACGTCGTGGTCGGGAAGACCTCCCCGCCCAAGTTCCTGGGCAGCGACGAGGAGGTCAAGATGGGGCTGGCCGCGAAGCGGGAGACCTCGAAGACGGTGCGGCACGGCGAGCAGGGTACCATCGACAAGGTCCTCATCTCCGAGGCGGAGGAGGGCAACAAGCTTATCAAGACTAAGCTGCGCGAGCAGCGCATCCCGGAGCTGGGCGATAAGTTCGCGACCCGGCACGGGCAGAAGGGCGTCATCGGCCTCATCGTGCCGGAGGAGGACATGCCGTTCACAGAGGACGGCATCACGCCGGATATCATCCTGTCCACCCACGCCATCCCGTCCCGTATGACCGTGTCCCAGCTCATCGAGATCATCGGCGGCAAGGCCGCGGCACTGCGCGGGGAGCGTGTGGACGGCACCCCGTTCCACTCCGAGACGGAGCCGGAGCTGCAGGAGGCCCTGGAGCAGCACGGGTTCAACCGGAACGGCAAGGAGCAGATGTACCACGGTATCACGGGCGAGCCGATGGAGGCGGACATCTTCATGGGCCCTGGCTTCTACCTGAAGCTGGAGCACATGGTCGGGGACAAGATCCACGCCCGTTCCCGCGGCCCGGTCACGCTGCTGACCAAGCAGCCGACCGCCGGCCGTGCACGGGAAGGCGGGCTGCGACTGGGAGAGATGGAGAAGGACGTCCTGGTCGGGCACGGCGCCGCCCTGCTGTTGAAGGAGCGGTTCGGGTCGGACAGCACCGAGGCCTACGTCTGCGACCAGTGCGGCGAGATCGGTGTCCACGACCGGAACGAGAACACCGTGTACTGCCCGTCCTGCTCCAGCACCGGGGACATCGAGGAGATCGAGGTCCCGCAGGCGTTCCTGCTGCTGCTCAACGAGCTGAAATCCATCATGATCGACACGGAGATAAACCTCCCGGAGGAGTAATAATATGACGACGCCCATCGAGAGCCTGAAGTTCGGGCTTGTGAGCCCAGAGAAGATTGAGAACCTGTCGGTCAAGCGCATCACCAAGGCGGACGTCTACGACTCGGACGGCTACCCGGTCGAGGACGGCGTCATGGA
This sequence comes from uncultured archaeon, assembly GCA_964484895.1. GTDB lineage: Archaea > Nanohalarchaeota > Nanosalinia > Nanosalinales > Nanohalalkaliarchaeaceae > CAZAFX01. The sequence continues at coordinate 13,071 of CAZAFX010000019.1, forward strand.
CCCGGAACTCGGTGTCATCGACCCGGGGATGCGGTGCCGCACCTGCGGCGGGCGGATGAAGGGGTGCCCCGGCCACTTCGGCCATATCACCCTCGCCAAGCCGGTGGTCAACGTCCTCCACGTGAAGAAGGTGCGCAACCTGATACGGTTCACCTGCCGGGAGTGCGCCGCACCCCTCATCAAGAACGAGGACAAGGCCCTGCGGAAGTCGAACCGGAAGACGACCTGCCCGGAGTGCGACGCGGAGCAGCAGAGCGTGTCGCTGGAGAAGCCGTATTCATACTACGAGGACGACGAGCAGATCACCCCGGAGGAGATCCAGGAGCGGCTCGAAGCCATCCCGGACGAGACCGCCGCCATGCTCGGCGTGGAGGGTGGCCGGCCGGAGTGGCTGGTTATGGACAAGATCCTCGTCCCACCGGTCTCCATCCGGCCATCCATCACGCTGGAGACAGGTGAGCGATCG
>CAZAFX010000020.1:0-13247 GCA_964484895.1 uncultured archaeon
ACGACGTCCGGCTCAGCGCCGGCGATAAGGTGTATATCGGTGACGGTGACCGCGACCAGGTGAAGTATATCAAGGGCAAGATTGCGAAGCCGGAGCTGACCCAGACGGCCCAGTCCGAACTGGAGTACGTACTGGACGAGCTCGTGGACGAGAACGAGGACCAGTTCGTCGAGTTCTTCAACGAGGCCGCACCGCTGACGCCGCGGCAGCACGCCCTCGAACTCCTGCCATCGATCGGGGAGAAGCACATGTGGCAGATCCTCGACGAGCGGGAGAAGGGCGACTACGACAGCTTCGACGACCTGAAGGAGCGCGTTGAGCTGCTGCCGGACCCGCGGAAGATCGTGAAGAAGCGGCTGCTCAAGGAACTCGACGGCGACGAGAAACACTACCTGTTCACGGTGCCGCCGAAGGACGACGGCCGCCGGTAGGCACCGCGTATTTAAACCTGTCAGACCCGTCACAACGGGAGCCACCATGGACTACTGCGACTGCGGCGGCATGATCGTCCCGGAGAAGCACAGCGACGAGACCGCGTTCAAATGCCGGAGCTGCGGGAAGGCGTACGAGGAGGAGGCCGGGGAGATGAAGATTACCGAGGAGAACACGGCGGAGAAGAAGGAGATCACCGTCGACAGTGACGAGGAGAGCCTCCCCACTACGGACGATGTCGAATGCGAGGAATGCGGCAACGGCACCGCATACTGGTGGATGGAACAGACCCGGAGCGCCGACGAACCTGAGACCCGGTTCTACCGCTGCACCGACTGCGACCACACCTGGCGCGTCTACGACTGACTAGGGATTTCGGCTGTCGATGGTACCGGACAGCGAGATGGGTCCGCAGGCACGCAACTCCCGTGGAGGAAAAGATTGTACAGTCCGTATATCGCTGTTACGAGTGCGAGGGTCCACACGATGACCAACAATGCTGCAATCATGTCTGCATGCCGGCGCCAGCATCTGGCCGGCCGCGGCCACCGCATCAGACGCGCTGTTACCGCCGCCTGCATCCGTTCATCGAACCTCGTATCACACGGCTGATGCCGCGCGCGCTGCCTGAGGCAGTGCAAGGCTTCCCGCGTCAGGTCTCGATACCGCGCGGAGACAGCACTCAGGCTAAGGAAGATGAGAAATCCAAGCACACAGATCACCGGACGGCTGCCACCTCCCCAAGCGCGGTGAGGAATCGGTCGACATCCTTCTCCGTGCTGTAACAGTGTAACGACGCACGCACCGATCCGGGGATACCGCGGTCGTGGAACCATGGATGAAGGCAGTGCATGCCGGACCGGACCGCGACTCCTGCATACCGGTCAAGCAGCATGGCAACCTGGTGCTCCTCCATCTGATTAACGGTGAAACTGACGATGCCCGCCGCTGCTGTATCGTTTACTCCTAGGAGCGATACAGCATCCATGGGACGTAGCCCATCGAGCATCCGAGCTGTCAGCCGCTTCTCGTGCCCATATACGGCATCGCGTCCCACGCCCGCTAGGTACTGGCACGCGGCACCGAACCCGATGATGCCGGCAACGTCCTGCAACCCTGCCTCGAACCGTCCCGGCCCGTCTGTGTATTTCGTATCGTCGTAGGTGGCATCATCAACGGTCGCACCACCCACCGTCACCGGCTGCAGCGACTCGCGGGCAGCTGGGGCCGCATACAGTGCCCCGGTGCCTGACGGACCAAGCGCCTTATGGCCGCTAAATGCGAGGAAGTCTGCGTCCAGATTCGTCACGTCCACAGGCCGATGTGGGACGGACTGAGCGGGCATCGAGCAGTACCTTGGCTCCGTGTGCGTGTGCTGTCTCGATAATCTCCTCTACTGGAAGGGTATAGCCATCAAGGTTCGATGTATGGACCAGAGAGACGAGTGCGACATCGTCGAGAGCCTCCTGAAATGCCGCCATATCAAATCGTTCTTCCGCGGTTGATGACACGATTCGGTGTGTGGCCGGCGACTCCAGCCAGGGAAGATGATTCGAGTTGTGCTCCCGGTCTGAGGTCACGACCACATCGTCGGATTCAAGGCCCAGGCCGTGGGCGACGAGGTTGATAGCATGGGTGGTGTTCTGCGTGAAGATGATGTCCTCCGCTGTCGCTCCTAGGAATGTTGCCACCTGTTGCCGTGCGTTGTCGACGGCCTCCGTCGCTCTCTCCCCGATGCTGTGGTGTGAACGGCCAGAACATGCTGGAAATTCACGGTAATACCGAGTAATAGCGTCGATGACCGGGTCTGGACGGAGTGACATGCAGGCAGAGTCAAGATAAACCGTATCAGACTGCCGTAGAAATGGGATGTCGTCCCGCGTGTCGGCCGGTCGCATATCCGTAACGCACTCGAACCACTTTTTAAGGATTCCTATAAAGGCCGTAATAGTACGATTTAGGGCTTTACTGTGGTGTGGTGCCGGGTGAGGATCCGTCCTGGTAGACGCGGAGCAGTGCGGCGAACACCCCCATCACGAGTGGGCCGAGCACGATACCAAGCAGCCCGAACAGCGGGATGCCGCCGATGACCCCGAGGATGACGAGGAGCGGGTGGATGCGGGCGCGTCGGCCGACGAGCTGGGCACGGATCAGCTGGTCAGAGACCACCATCATCACCGTCCCGTAGATCAGCAGGCCAGCCCCGGCCAGCGGTGCGTCGGCCACAACAAGGAGGTAGACCCCGGCGGGGCCCCAGATGAAGAACGTCCCAGCGATAGGGATGATACCGAACAGGATCATGGCGAACGTCCAGAACACGACGTTCGGGATACCGACCGCAAGCAGCCCGAGCCCGGCAAGCAGTGCCTGCGTCGTCGCGGTGAGCACGTGGCCGACGAGCAGCGCCTCGCTCATCGTGTCCACCTCCTCGAACAGCTGCGCCGTCTGCTCGGCTGGCATCGGGAACAGCTCCCGGACGTGGTCGACCACAGCATCGCCGTCCTTGAACAGGTAGTACATCGTGATCGCCATCACACCGACGCCGATGACCGCGTCCAGCACCGTGGAGATGAGGCTGGGCAGCCGCGTCGAGAAGAACTGGCCGGCGGAGAAGAACGCGGACCGGAGCGTCTGGTCCAGGTCAACCTGCTCCCCCGTGAGCTCCATGAACTGGGCCTCCAGCGCCGTCGTATCGATAAGCGCGAACACATCGCTGCCGAGATCAGCCGCCACGAGTTGCGCCTGCCGGACGATGAGGTCAGCGAAGAAGATAGTCGGAAGCACCGCCACCGCCAGCAGCGCAGTCAGCACAGCGAGCGCTGCGACCCGCGCCCGTCCCGTCCACTCCTCCACCTGCCGGTAAACCGGGTACGACAGGTAGACCAGGATCACGGCACCGAGGAGGTAGAACAGGTACGGGCGGATGAGGTACACCGACAGCAGCCCGAACACGAAGAGCAGCCCGAGCAACCCGTACGGCTCAAGGTCATCCTCCGTCAGCGGCATACAGTCAACTGGACGGGCAGCCATTTAAACCCGGCCGGTAGCTGAGAAATGGGAAAGGTGGGGCGCACCGTGCGCCCCTTGAAAACAGCTATATCACACGTCTCGCGCCTTGACAGTCTTCCGGCCGTTCTCCTGCGCACGCTTGACGGCGCGCTTGACCATGTCCTGCACGCGCTTGTCAACTTCCTTGTACGTGTCGGCGCCGACGTTCATGTCGCCAGCCGCCTCCCGGATGCCGGACTTCTTGATGCACTGTGCCATTGTGTGTTCACCCCCGTTATCGGTCGGTTCCCCACGTTTGCAGGTATTCCCCACCTCCAGATACCCGCCGACGGTTTAAAAAGGTAATCCTGTTCTGGCCAAAAAATCCCTGCACACACCGTTTATGGTGGATAGGTGGTGACGGCTGCCGGCAGGCACGCATTTAAGCGTAGCCCTGTCACTGCATTGCATGCCACAGGACAGGGATCGGCGGGCGGCAGCGGTCCCGCGCGACATCACGGACATCGACCCGGAGCAGGATGTCCGCGTCCGGGTCATCGGCACGGTGCTGGAGGTCCGTGAGGACTCCCTCGTCATGGACGACGGCACCGGCACCGCCGAGGTGTTCGTGGACGCCGACGCACTCACCGACGTGAACGAGGGCGGGCGCATCCGCATCCTCGGCCGGGTGCTCCCCACACCGGAGTCGTTCGAGCTGCAGGGGGAGATTGTGCAGGACATGAGCGGACTGGACACCGATCTCTACGAGCGGGTCAAGGAGCACGTCCCCCGCAGGCACGCGCCCTGAAACGGCCGATGCATGCCGCTCGCGGCCGACACCCACAGTTAAAAAGTATGGTGCGCCACCCCTGATACAGGGTTGGAGCGATATGCTGCGCGTCGAGCTGACGGATACAGGGTTCCTCAAGAACAGTCTGCAGTCAATCTCAAACGTGATCACGGAGGGCGTCTTCCAGTTCTCGGAGGACGGTGTCGACCTTGTCGCAGCCGACCCGGCGATGGTGGCGATGGTCGACCTCCACATCGAGCCGGACGCCTTCGACACGTATGACTGCGACGGGGAGACCAAGGTCGGCATCAATATCGAGGAGCTCTACTCCATCCTCCGCCGCGCCAACGCATCAGACACGGTGACGCTGGCACTCAACGAGGAGGAGAGCAAGTTCTCCGTCACCATGCAGAATAGCTCCACCCGCAACTTCTCCCTCGCCCTCCTCAACCTGGACGAGGGCGACATCCCGTCCACGGACGACCTCGAGTTCACGGTCGCCGCCGACATCGCAACCGATGTCCTCGCGGACGCCATCGGCGACGCCGCGGTTGTGGGCGACGCGGTCACCGTCAGCTCCGACGGCGAGTCTATCTCCGTCGCGGCAGAGGGTGACAGCGCCGACGCCACGTTCACCATCAAGGAAGGCAGCGACGGCCTGATGGAGCTGGACGCGGACGGCGATGCGCACTCCATGTTCTCACTGGACTACCTGAACAAGATCATCAAGGCAAAGAAGCTCAGCGACACGGTCACCGTCTCCATGGGCGAGGACTTCCCCATGCGCCTCGACTTCGAGGTCCCGGAGACCCTCCAGCTCGGCTTCATCCTTGCACCCAGGATCGAGGAGTGAACCGGCGGCCAGGCCGGAACTGATTAATCCCTGCCGACCGTAGGAGACGCGTATGCCGCTCGACCAGGCCCTGCTCAACGCTGCGATAGCGGTCCGGACGCCGCTGCTCACCGAGCTCTTCCTCCCGCTCACCGCGCTCGGCAGCGTCCCGGTTGCCGCGCTCATCGTCCTCCTCGTCCACCGGTCCGGCGCCCACGCCACCGCCCGGCGTGCCGCCGCCACGGTCATGCTCGCCGGCGCGACCGAGCTCGTGCTCAACCGAGTCGTGCAGCGGCCGCGGCCCGCGGTGGAGACGCTGCTCCCGTACACGCCCACCACGTCGTCGTTTCCCTCCGGCCACGCCACGGTCGCGTTCGCCCTCGCCACCGCCCTCGCGCAGGACAGGCCGGGCCTCCGCGCACCCCTGTACGCGGTCGCCGTGCTGGTCGCGGTCTCCCGTGTCTACCTCGGCGTCCACCACCCGTCCGACGTAGTGGCGGGGGCGGTCCTCGGAGCGGGGATGGGGCTACTGGTCGCCCGGCGCGGCGGTCGGCTGGCAGCTGCGGTGCGGCGGTGACGGTCCCCGGGATTTTTTACAGTTCCGCGCCATACGCGGGGTATGGAGCTATCGGAGAATCAGAAGGCGAAGATAAAGAAATACTACCGCCGCTCCGATGTCGAACAGGAAATAGTCAATATTGCTGAGCATAGAGAGATTGCCCCAACCCATGACTGGGGGTATGGTTCCCGTCCCGATACAATTAACTTTCCAGGTGATTTTCGTTCTTTCGTAGATAATGGCGCGATTTCTTTTCACGGCTCTGTTGAGAAATGGAGAAATCCGCTCTTAATTGATGAAGTAGATTCGGAAGATTTGCGTACCGGATGGGACTTAGTGATTGATATTGATTGTGACGAGGATGGAGAAGATCTTGCGATGTCCAAAGCTACAGTTAATGCAGTCATTAAGAAGTTTGAGAGTCTCGGAGTAAGGAATTATTCGATAAAATTCTCTGGGAATAGAGGATTTCATATTGGAGTAAGAGCAGAAGCATTTCCCGAGAAGATTAGGGGAAAACACTTTTCGCAATGGTATCCTGAGCTTCCTCAGGCTATTGTCGGTTTCCTTCGAGATGAGCTTGAGGAGGAACTAGTAGAGGTAATTTCAAATCTAAGACCAGAATTAAAGTCAGAAATTATCGAGATTGAAAAGCTAGAGATGGGGGGAGGCGGGGATTGGAGCGAGCTCGAAATCGATGTTTCTAATTTACCCTATAAGATATCGGATATAGAGAATGATTGGGGGAATCGGCATTTGTTTCGACTTCCCTATTCGGTTCATGATGGAAGTGGACTAGTTTCGGTACCGCTCAAGAAATCGGAATTGTGGGATTTCAGGAAGGAAGATGCTGCTATTGATAATATCGAAGTGAAGAACAGTTTTCTTGAGGAATATGAGAAGGATGAGGCGGAGAAACTCGTTGACAAGGCTCTGAGTTGGTGGGATTCTAATAAATCAGATAGCCAGAAGAAAAAGCGATCCGAGGACCGCGAGTTCACGCGGCCGGACGAGGCGCTCCCGGAGGACACGTTCCCGCCCACCATCCACAACATCCTGGACGGGCTGGAGGACGGTCGGAAGCGTGCGCTGTTCGTCCTTGTCACCTTCCTCCAGCAGGTCGGGTACGACATGGACGCGGTCGAGCAGGCGGTCCACGCCTGGAACGGGCGGAACGATGAGCCGCTCCGCGACCGGTACGTCGACAGCCAGCTCTCCTGGCACCGGCGCCAGGACGAGCCGTTGATGCCGCCAAACTGGGATGAGAACAGTGTCTACCACGCCATCGGCGTGTACGAGGAGGACCCGCTCACCCGCAACACGAACAACCCGGTGTCCTACGCCTTTGCCAAGGCCAGCGACAACGAAGCGGACGCCGAGGGCAGCGAGGACGACGGCGGCAAGCCCGTGGTCGAATGCCCGTACTGCGGCAAGGAGTACCAGGGCGAGACCAAGTGGTACAAGGACCACGTCCGCGCCTGCCAGGGATGACCCGTCTTACGATCTTCCGGATAGCCGGAACAGGTGGCTCTTACAGCTGCAGTCGCTGCAGCCAAACCCGACGAAGGCGTCCGGCGTGTCCATGGTCGGGTCGATCCCGTGAGACCCCACCCACACGGAGCGCGGCGTCGAGCAGCAGCGGCTGCGCCCCGACGACGGCCGCGGCGGCGGTCAGATGGTCGATGTGCCAGTGCCGGCTGTCCGGGTCGCCGCGGTGGCGGGCCAGCCGCGCCCGGAGCCCACCCGGACCGTGCGCGGAGCCCACGTAGCAGTACGTGCCGGCAGGGAACGTGCGGTCGCTGAGCGCTCCGACCGTGACCGTCGTCTCTGACGGGACGTGGATGTAGAGGGTGTAGACGCCGCGCATCGCTCCGTGCTGCAGGACCGAGGTTTTTACCGGTTCAGCCGTGGACCTGTATCGCGACCTCCCGTTCCCGCGGTCCGTCCGGGTCGACGAGGAAGACCTCCTGGGAGGTGCCGAGGACCGGTGCACCGTCCTCGATGGGGATGGTCTTCTCCGGGCCGAGCAGCAGGGCCTTCAGGTGGGCGTGGGCGTTGGGCTGGTGCTCGTGCGTGCCGTGCCGGTAGTCGGCGTCACTGTCATGGGGCACGAGGTCGTACAGCACGTCACGGATGTCGTCGTGAAGTGCCGGGTCGTCCTCGTTGATGACGACCGCGGCGGTGGTGTGCCGGGCGAACACAGTGACCGCGCCCTCGCCCACGCCTGCGGCTGCCACTGCGTCCTCGACCGCGCCGGTGATACGGTGGATGCCGTCCCGGTCGGTCTCCACAGTGATGGTCTCCGCCATGCCGCACGGTGCGGGCGCCGCGTATTTATACCCGCGGCCACGGTACAGGTGCATGGGGACGCACTACTGTCCGGACTGCGGTGCGGCGCTGTCCGATGCCGCTGAGGAGTGTGAGGTCTGTGGTGCGGACCTGCAGGTGGCGGCGCGTGGGCCGGCCGGTCACGGCCTGTCGCTGGCTGAAGGACTGCTGTGGCTTGCGGGCAGCGTCGTGGTGGCGGCCGGCGGCTATGCGGGCGCCGCTAGGCTCGGGCTGGCCGGCACGGAGCAGGTGGGGGCTGCGGTGGTGGCGGTGATGCTGGCGAACGCAGTCTACCTTGCGGTGCGGCGGACAAGGTAGGCGTGGCGCGCCGTCCGGCAGCGTTTTATCTGTGGCGTCCGGCTATGGAGACATGGGCGGGTACGCTGGGTACGACGGTGAGGGGGAGCTGGAGTACGGCGATCCGCGGGTGTACCAGAAGTTCTCGGAGATGTTCCGGTCCGTGGAGCCGACGGAGGAGTTCTTCGGGGCGTCGCCGCCGACCATCTTCGTGGGCCGGCACGGCTACCCGAACGTGAACGTCGGCGTCCTGTCGCCGGTGCAGGTGACGGACGCGGCAGCCGAGCTGGACGCACCCCGGCGGTGGTTTGACGACAGCCTGAACATCCGGCAGGTCATCTCCCGCAGGTCATCGCTGGTCAACTCGCGGCAGCAGTCGTCCGTGCACGATACGGACGCGTTCACGGACGTGGCGCAGGAGATCGCGATGGCGCGGGACCCGGTGGACGTGGAGGTCGACCTGCAGCGCGCTCCCGAGTTCGACGTCAACTTCACGGACCGGTTCGCGCCGTACGGGCCGGCGGAGAACATCGAGCGGGTGGAGATCGCGGAGAACCCGTCGGTGGCGCGGGCGGTGGAGAAGGCGGTCGGGGACGATGACTGGCGCGCGGACGGGGCGATGCAGTACCTGTACGGCAAGGATATGGACGTGCACCAGATCCAGCGGGTGCTGTCGGCCGGGCTGCTGGGGGAACGGGAGAACCGGCGGCTGGTGCCGACACGCTGGAGCATCACGGCGTCGGACGATACGGTCGGCCAGCAGCTCCGGGAGCGCGTGAAGCTCAACCAGCAGCTGGGGGAGGTGCGGTATTTCCGCAGCGAACATCTGGGAAACGTCTTCCACGTGCTGCTGGTGCCCGGGAACTGGGAGTACGAGCTGGTGGAGATCAAGGGTGCGGGGTCGGTGTGGGCGCCGGGCGAGCAGTCGTTCGTCAAGTCGGACCATGAAGGGTTCGGCGGGCGCACGGCGTACGTGGACGAGACCGCCGGCGGCTACTACGCGGCGCGGCTCGGACCGCTGGAGTACCTGGACCGGATCGGGCGGCAGGCGAAGGTGCTGGTGGTGCGGGAGGTGACGGACCGGTACTGGGCGCCGCTCGGGGTGTGGGTGGTGCGGGAGACGGTGCGGGACGCGTTCGAGCATGACTACGGCGTTGTGCAGGACGTGGCGACGGGGCTGCGGAACATCCAGCGGCAGGTGTCGGTGGACTGGGACCGGATCAAGCAGAAGTCGCGGATGGTCGGCGGGATGCAGCGCAGCCTGGACGAGTTCCTGCCACGGGCGTAGTCAGAACTGACGGGATTCGATGTTGCCCTCGTCGTGGGCGATGCGGACCTCGTCAACCTCCTCCTTGAACAGGGCGAACGGCTGTTCGCCGATGGCGCTCTCGTCGAGTGAGTAGAGCATGGTGACGTCGCGGCGCTGGGCGAGCGCATCGTTGAGGTGCTGGACGAAGTCGACGACCGCGTCCGGCGAGTTCTTGTAGATGAGGTATTCCAGTCCCTCGACAAGGATGACCGGGTTCTTGTGGTCGTCGACGAACTCCTCGATGAGTTCCTCGATCTCGCCGCGGCGGAACGGCTCGATGGTCTTGTACTCGGCGTCGGTGCCGCCGTCTGTTAGCCAGTGGAACGTCACGTCCCGTCCCTCGGTGTCGATATCGATCTTTTCCGGATGTTTCCGGGTGAAGCAGATGCCCGGCAGTTCCCGGGTGAGATTGTCGAAGAGGTCCCACTGGTAGGCGTGGCCGCGCTCCAGGATCATGTAGATGCGGCCTGGCTTCACGCCCTCGACCTCGGGCCCACCGTACTCGATGACGGTGTCCATGCCGCGCCGGTGCAGTCCGAGCAGGCGGCGGACGTAGCCGAAGTCACGGTGCTGCTCGTAGTGGTAGATGATGGATGCCGCGTACAGGATGACGCCGATATCGAGCACGAAGCTGAGCACGAACAGCGACGGCGGGTGCTGGTACCGGTTCGGCCCGAGCACGATGGCCCGGATGCTTGCACCGATGAACAGCAGCAGCACAAGGATGTACGAGGTGACGATGTAGCGGCGGTGGAAGTTCCGGAAGTTGGCGGCGAGATAGGCGACGGTCAGCAGCGAGATGACGATGACCCACCGGTCCAGCACGAGGACGAGGTTGGAGAAGTAGTCGACGAACAGCGCCATCGCGGCGACCTCACAGGATGCGGCGAATCTTGTCCGTGGCCTCCTGCATCTCCACCAGCACAAGCCCCATATTGATATCGGCGTCCGTCAGGACGGTGAGGATGCCGTTCTCTCCAGCTCCCGTGGAGATGAGCTTGCCGTTCTCCGACTCGACGGTGACCTGCTCGACCGCCCCGATGTCCAGTGTGTCGGAGGCCGTCTCGCCCGAGCCGAGTGTGGACGCGGTCATCGCCGCGAGCTGGTCGGCGTCGATATCCTGTGGGAGGTTGGACACGATGAGCAGGCCGTCACGCCGGACGACGGCAGCACCCTTCACTCCTTCGATATCCTTGACCGCTTCCAGCGGCTCCTTCAGCTTCTCCTCCTTGGTCGGCATCTGTGGCACCTTTTGTTGACGGGGTTTAATACCTTGTGTTGGTCACGTGTAGTACCACGTGTGGCTGCTCAGTATCTTCTCGAACAGCATATCGAGCGCATCGTCCAGTCCCTCGCCGTGCTTCGCGTCGACACCCACCGTCTCCATCCCCATCTCGTCCGCGATCTCCTCTGGCGGCAGCGCGCCGTCCTTGTTCTGGAAGTTCGCAAGCACCACGGTCGGGATACCCTTGGACTGCAGCTTCCGCATCATCCCCTTGGCACGGTCGTAGTCCGGGTCACGGCTGTCGACGATGACGAAGCAGCCGAACATACTCTGCCCGAGGAAGTCCAGCGCCCAGTCGAACCGTTCCTGCCCAGGCGTCCCGAACACGTCCGCCTTCAGCCCCTCGCGCTCGACCGTTCCATGGTCCAGCGCCACGGTCGTCCCGAGCCGGTCGACGCTGACTGCCGTATCCGACATGGACTGGACCACCGTCGACTTCCCGGCATTGTACGGCCCGGTGACCAGTATCTTCGGCACGTACATCACGAGGCCGCGCGGCGTGATATCGAACGGGACCTTCGTCTCCACCGATGGCTTCCGCACGTCCAGGTATTTGAGCACGATGCCACCACGGTCCAGCCCCCGGAGGTGGAGTACGTAGTCGAACATATCCATCAGCCGGTCCAGCGCCTCGTCCTCCTCGAACCCGAGGTTCGGCAGCAGGTAGTACGAGACGGCGTTCGTCGCCTCCACCGTCGGGCCGACCGTCTCCACGAACCCCTCGAGCGCGTCCCAGTGCCCGACCCACGCGTCCAGCGAATCAAGCACGAACGTCGTACCGTAGCCTTCGGCAGCATTCAGCGCGTCCACCGCCACGTCCTCGCTCTCCTCGATGTAGGTGGTGGTACCCTCCTACACGTCCGCATCAATGATGAACTCCTCGTCCGACTCCTGCCCGAGCGTCGCTGAAAACCCGTCGATGAACGAGAGCTGGTCTCCGTACGCGTCGACATCGAGGTACTGCTTCACGTAGTCCGGCAACCTGTTGTTCACGAAGTAGACCAGGTTGTCATCCTCCTCAAGCCGGTAGCCGCACAGCGCCGCGGCGAACTTCGCCTTGTCCACCGCAAGGTCTGCCAGCACCAGCACCTGGGAGCCGTCCTCAATTCCGCCGTCAAGCAGCTCGTTCGCCCGCTCAAGCGGGAGCGACACCTTCGCCATACACCGCCTTGTGCCTCCCTCCCTTATAAAACTAGTGCGGCCCTGACTGCGGGTTTTTCCCGGTGTACGCCGGACGTCCACGCATTAAAAGCTCCGCACCCCTCACCCGCACATGCCGACGCTGTTCCCGCACGACCAGGTGCGCGCCCACCAGGACGAGCTGATGGACGATGTCGCTGCCGCGGTCGAATCGGGGGGGAGCGTCGTGGCGCATGCACCCACCGGTCTCGGCAAGACCGCTGCCGTCCTCACGCCGGCGATGGAGCACGCGCTGGAGGCGGGGAAGACGGTCTTCTTCCTGACGCCCCGGCACTCGCAGCACCGTATCGCGGTCGACACCCTGTCCACCATGAAGGAGAAACACGGCGCCGAGTTCACGGGGGTGGACCTCATCGGGAAGAAATGGTTCTGCAACCAGGAGGACGTGGAGGACCTGGCCGGCCGGGACTTCCGGAACTTCTGCAAGACGCTGCGCGAGGAGGAGCGCTGCCAGTACTACAACCGGACATACGACAAGGACTCGATGGAGCCGACCGACCAGGCCCGCGACACCGTGGCACGGCTCGAGGGCACGGTCCAGCACGCGGAACAGATGAAGCGCAGCGTCCCCGAGCTCTGCCCGTACTACGTCCAGATGATGATGGCGCGGAAGGCGGAGGTCATGATCGCGGACTACTTCCACCTGTTCCACGACGGCGTCCGGGACGCCCTGTTCAGCGAGATGGGCCGCACCCTGGAGGACAGCATCATCGTGGTGGACGAGGCGCACAACCTGCCGGACCGCGTCCGCAGCCTCAAGTCGGCGCGGATGTCCCAGCCCCAGCTGGAGAAGGCGGTGAAGGAGGCCCGTACCTTCGGCCACTACGACGCCCAGGAGCTGCTGGAGCGGCTGGCGGACGAGCTGCAGCGGATCGCGAAACAGGAACTGGGCAGCGAGCGCGAGGTCCGGGTGGAGAAGGAGACGCTGACCGACCGCATCGAGAGCTTCACGGACTACGAGGAGCTGCTCGTGGAGCTGGAGGCGGTAGCGGAGGACGTGCACGAGGACAGGGAGAAGTCGTACTGCTCCGGGCTCGCGGAGTTCCTCGACGACTGGACCGGGCCGGACCGCGGCTACGCCCGCATCCTGAAGCGGGAGACCTCCAAGGCGGGCAACCGGTACCTGAAGCTCATCTACAACTGCCTCGACCCGCAGGTCTCCACGGCCGAGGTGCTGAACGACTGCGCCGCATCGGTCATGATGTCCGGCACCCTGACGCCGACGGA
>CAZAFX010000021.1:0-3503 GCA_964484895.1 uncultured archaeon
AGTACATGAACAGCTTTTCCCCGCCGTTCGGCAGGATCTCGTCGATCTGCACCCAGATGCGGGTGTGGTCGGAGTTCTCGTTGGACTGCACCCAGTACGGCACCTCCTCCTCGAGAGTGTCGATCTGCCGCTGGTCGCCGGTCGTGGTGGTCGGCTGTTGCGTGTAGGGAGCGCCGTAGACGGTGTCGTCGCCGACGGCGACGTAGCCGAACGTCTCGCCGGCGTGCGTGTCGTCGTAGGCAGGGGTCTCCTCGACCGCGACCTCGAAGCTGGACGGGTCGCGGCTCCGGACACGGTCATGCATGTTGTCCTGCTCGTTTGTGGTCTGGAACCTGCCGAGGACGGACGGGACGCCCTGGAACGCGTTCTGGAGGGTGACGGCGGAGAAGGCGTCGGTGACGCTGCTCTCCGTACCGGCCTCGTACCGCAGCCCGGTGTCGTCCACCTTCTCCTGTTCCATGGCGAGGTAGCCGACGGTCTCCGAGGCGTGGCCGTCGCTGTCGTCCTCCTCCTCGACCTTGACGTCACCGCTGCTGCCGCCAACGTTGGACTGCCGGGTGTGGCTGCCGGCCTCGGATTCGGCGTAGGAGTTGAGCTGGGTGAGGAGGACCGGGTTGCTGAACGCGGTCTGGAAGTTGACCGTGTTCACGGGTTCGATGCCGGACGAGGTCGACGAGGTCCGCGCCTCCCAGATGTTGCCGCCGACGTACCAGCGGCCCTGCCGTACGGCCATGTACGTGATGTTCTCGGTGGCGTGCAGGCCGTCTTGGCTCGGGTACTCTTCGGACCGGACGTCGAACCCGGAGAAGTCGAGGTTGCGGATGCGCGGCACCGCGTCGTCCTGGTTGTCGCTGGTCATGGTGGCGATGACGACCGGGGCGGTGCTGTACGTGTTGTCGAAGCCGACGCCTGCCCAGTTGTGGTCGCGGGTCACGGTATCCGCCTCGCCGACCGGGGTCTCGAAGACGTCCCGGTAGCTGCCCACGTCGCTGGCACGTGGGTTGCCGTAGTAGAGGTAGAACGTGGTGGTGTCATCAGCGGGCACGTCGGCGTCGACCCAGGCCGTGAGCCGCTCATTGGTGAACGTCTCCACCCAGTGGTCGAGGCGGCTGTCATCGGCGTAGGGGGCGGTGGTGTCGTCCGCGAAGAACCGGAGTTCGTCTCTGTTCTCGATCTGCTCGAGGATTTCGCTGTCAGTGATGGTGATCTTCACCGGCTCGTCGGTACGCTCGCCCTGCCCCGTATTGTCGACGGTCACGGGGACCTCGTAGACGGGTACCTGGCTGGTGAACCGGAGATCGTCCGCGTCCGGCTGTAACGCGTTGTTATCCACCAGCCGGGCCGTGTCGACGCTGAGCATGACGGGATACTGCTGCAGCAGCTGCCCTGACTGCTCGGTGACCGTGATGGGCAGGCGGTTGCCCCACTGGTCGTAGAACCAGTCCTGCTTGTCGGCGGCGATGCCGACCGGCTGCTGCGCGGCGTATCGGGACCGGTTCGGTGCCACGAACGCCTCGGCGGTCACGTTGACGGTGAACGACCGCTCGATGCTCGTGGTGGTGACGCCGTCGGTGTTGTTCGCCCGCACCTTGAACGTGTGGACGCCCTGCTGCCAGAAATCGGTGACGTTGGCGGCGTACTGGTCGGTGCCGTTCTGGTCCAGCATGAGCGTCGTGGTGGTGTCGTCCGGCCGCGTGACGGTGGCCTCGACGGCATCGACCCCGACCGTGTCGGTGACACGGGCGAACAGGGTCTCGTTGAACCCGAAGCCGACCGGATCGGGTGACGCGGAGATGGAATCGATGGACGGCACGGACGAGACCGTGAGCGTGACCGTATCACTGCTGTTGAACAGGAAGTCGGCGTCGCTGCCGGGGAACCGGGCCTCCAGGACGTGGTCGCCGAGCGACGCGTCCGGCGGGACCTCGTAGGTGACGCGGGCGTGGCCGGTGCTGTTCGTTACGACGGTGTCGATTTCGGTGTTGTCTGTTGTGTCGTTGAAGATGATGGTGTAGTCCTCGAGCGGTGTGAGGGTGTCGTCCACGAGCTTGGCCTGGAGGGTGACCTCGCGGCCGCGGCCGACGGTGGACTGGTTGACGGTGTAGTCCGTGACGAACGTCTCGGCCTTGACCTCGATGTCGCGCTCGATGGAGAGGTCGGTGTCGCCCCGGGAGTCGTTTCCGCGGAGGCGGAGGAAGTACCGGCCGACCTGCGTCGGGGTGACGGACCACTGGACGCTGCAGTTCGCGTTCGCGAGGAAGTTGCACCGTTCCGGGTTGTCCGCCTGGAAGGCGGTTCCCGTGCTCTGCATGTCCTGGAAGCCGGACCGGGTCTTCTCGTAGCGGATGGTGTTCCTGCGGAACAGCGGGATCTCGGATCGGTTCGCCTGGCTGAACAGGACGCGGTACTGGATGTACCGCTTGTCCTTGGCGAAGATGTCGGACGTGTTCCCCTGCTGGAACCACGGCCCCCACGTGCTGCCGTCGTCGGATGTCCGGCTGTAGACGATGATGGACGTGTTGGCTGGGCGGCGGCGGAAGAATGTGATGTCCTGATAGCTGGGGCTGTCGGTCCCGGTGTCGAACACCGACGAGACGTACCGGCCCTGCTGCTCGAACGTCAGGTTCTGGCTGCCGCCGTCGAACACGGTCGGCTCGCCGGACACGTAACTGCGGATGCGGACGTTCCGGAACGTGACGTTGGCCTCGGCGATAAAGCTGTCGGTGCCGCCGTCATCGTCCTCGGTCGGGAGGTGGAGGTGGGTCATGTCGACGGCTGAGATATCGCTGCTGTCGAGGACATGGGAGACGTCCTGCCAGGTGCCGTAGCGGCTGGTGTCGTAGCCCTGGTCGGCGGCGGTGCCGTAGCTGGTCTGGTTCCCACACCAGCGGATGTGCTGGCCGCCGTCCTGGCTGTCGGAGGCCTGGAGGCCGGTGGTGACGATCTCGCCGCACCACATGGCGTTGATTTCTGCCTCGAGAATCTGTGAGCCGTCGGCAGGCACCGAGAACGTGGGGAAGTCGGTGAGGATGTACCAGGCGTTGCCCCAGGACTGGAACGTGCGGCTGTCGCGGATGCGGAAGTCGGTCAGGGTGCCGCCCTCCCCGTTCTGCGTCGTGTCCTCGGCGATCGTCCCGGCGGTGAAGTTGGCGTAGAACGGGAAGGTGGCGGACGCGTTGCTGATGTCATCGGCCTGGCCGTTGCCGTAGTAGAGCTGGATGGTGGTGTTGCGGCCGCCCCAGAGGAACCGGGGCTTGACCCAGACCGTGGCGTTCTCACCGGTCGGGTTGTACTCCTCGACCCAGTGGTCGAGGAGGACGGTGCGGCCGGCGGTCGCGTTGTACCAGGCGAACCGGAGCTCGTCACGGGCGGTGCTCCAGTCGAACGCCGGGCCGACGTCCGCGTCCGTGAGGCGGATGCGGACCGTGTAGTTGGTCTGGTTGCCGGCGGTGTTCGAGATGTTGAACGCGTCACGGTGCGGCCAGTCCGTGTCCCACCACGGG
>CAZAFX010000021.1:3513-11847 GCA_964484895.1 uncultured archaeon
GGTGGCGAGGCGGACGCCGCGGTCGGTGACCGTGACGTTGTCGGTGGCGGCGGCGCTGCGGAAGTCGTCTCCCCTCTCCTCCGTCCAGTCGAAGGTCGGCGTCTCCTGGGCCTCATACTGGGCGTATGCGGTGGCATTGCCACAGTCGCCGCGGCACGAGATTGTCCCGTTCATGGTGAAGTCGCTGTTCCGCTGGAACGTCTCGAAGTCCTGCGGCAGGTCGATGGTGACATCGAACTGGCGGAACGCCTCCTCGTCGCCGACCGTGGAGCCGGCGTCCTCTCCCTCCCCGATCCATTTGCGCATGTAGACGTAGTCCACGGTCTCGTTGCGGCCGCCTGTGGACTCCTCGTTGTCGCCTGCCAGCGACATGTAGAACGGGTCCCGAATCTGGACCTCGTCCGCGGTCAGGTCCTCGTCCAGAATCTTGTCCGTGTACGTGTCGTAGAACGTGATATTGTCTGGGCTGTAGTCGACTGAGAACCGCTGAAACGCGGTCGACTCGATCTGGCCGCCGAGCGTGCTGGTGCCGTTGATTCGGATCACTTTCTCCCCCGACTCACCGCCACCGGCGCTGTCGTACAGCAGGTAGGGACCCTCGTTGTCGTCGTTATTGTCCCACCACTGGTCGTCCTGCGCGCCCGAGATGCCGAGGGAGAGGTCTGCATCGGCCGATGTGGAGGAAATCTTCCATCGGCCCCCGATGATCTTCGGGTTGGTGAAGTTGTCCTGGCTGGACAGGTAGTTGCCGCCGCCGTTCCAGTTGCCCCACATGTACAGGTTGCCGTCGCCCGGGACGTCAAGCAGGTCGGACGCGGAGGTCGCCCACCGGTCCGTCTTCAGGCCCTTCTCATCGAAGTCGTCGAACTGGTAGAAGGTGGCGGTGCCGTTGCTGGCGGGCGGGATGGCGTCGTTGCCGTAGTAATGGTAGATGCGCTGGATGCTGTCACCGAACCCGACATCCTCCGTATCGCCGGGGATGCGGGAGACGTTGACCCAGATCTCTGCCTCCTGCTGCGCTGCGTCCCACCGCTCGATCCAGAAGTCGAGTTCGGACTGGTTCTCGGTCGTGGCGTTGTAGAACGTGAACCGGGTGGCGTTCCGGTCGCGCGTCCAGTTGAAGTTGGGGCCGACCGTGGAGCTGTTCAGCGTGACCTTGACCTGCAGGCCTTTCACGGCGTCGTTGGTCGGGTTGGTGACATCGATGGGCTGCCGGTACGGCCACGATGTGTTGAACCAGTCGGCGGGGCCGGGCGGGATCACGATCTCCTCCTCGGTGTCGAGGGACACGTTCTGCAGGTAGATGTCCTCGATCTCCTCCTGGCTCAGGGCGCGGTCGTAGACACGGGCGCCGTCGATCCGGGCGTCGATGAAATACTCGCTGCCGCCGGTGTAGTCCCAGCGGCCGATGTCGAACCCATCCTCGTCGACGACGCTGACGCCGGTGCGCTCGACGCATCCCGACGGGCCCTGTACGGTCGCGTTGCCGTAGACGCACAGGTATGACCCGTTGTACGTCATCGCGATGTGCAGCCACTGGTCGGTGCCGCCGAATGTGAAGTCGTAGTCCTGGGGGCCCCAGAGCTGCGCCCGCCAGTCCCCGACGGTACCGCCGAGCTGCCGCATCGCGAACTCTTCGCCGTCGCTGCCGGGCGCGCCGAGCGACCAGATGCCGCCGTCGTCCCACGACCGCGGGTAGACCCATGCCATCACCGTCTTGGGGTCGTCGCCAGAGACGTTCATATCGGAGGCGGTGACGCCGCTTGCCACGTAGTCGTCGGCTCCGTCAAAGCTGTAGCTGCGGCCGAAGAGGCTGTCATACCCCTGGACCGGACCGGCGACGGTGCCGTGCCGCTGCCGGATGAAGTCCCACGCCCGGCTGCCGTTGCCGTCGAGCGTCCAGTACAGCTGGAGGTCGCGGGGCGGAGTCGGGCAGCGGGACGCGTTCGCCGTGATGCCGGTGGCGAGGGTGGCGGTCTGGAACGCGCACAGCTCCACGGAGGCGTTCGCGATCTGGCTGGCGTTCCAGCCGTTCCGGTCACCGCCCTCGTGGTAGACGTCGACGAAGTCGCCGTCCCCATCGCGCCAGGAGCCGTACAGCCAGTGCTGCTGGGTGTCGAAGCCTTCGTCGATGGGGCTGGTGCCGTTGAGCGTGCCGAGGAGGGGGAACCGGGTGTCGGCAGAGACGTTGTGCCGGTACTGCTTCGACCGGTTGAACCAGTCCTGTTGCGTGACGGTGAAGGTGGCGGTGTCGGTGACGTTCCACTGCCCGGTGATGTCACTCCCCCAGATGCGGTAGCCGAGCGCGCCACTGAACGAGGCGTTCTTCCAGTTGAACCCGGCTTCGACCCATGTATCCTGAGCGCCGCCGAGGTCCTCCGGGGAGCCGTACCGGTCGGTGTAGTTCCTGAACCGGTACGGGTAGTCGCTCCACACCGTGATGTCCTGTATCACCGGCGTCCGCTCGGCGGTGGTGGCGGTGGCGTTGACAGCGAGCGTGAGGCTTCCGCCCTGCGCCGACCAGTTCAGCGTGTAGTTGCGGGTGACATCGTCGCCCGGGTCGACGGTGAACGTCCGCCGTTGTCCGTCCTGCACCGCAGTCACCCAGGTCCGGTTGCCGGCGGCGGTGACGTTGGTGGAGGTGATAGTCAAGTTGACGACGCGGTCGCCGTCCGGCACAGGGACGCCGGCCAGGTCGTAGGTGCCGGCGAACGGTCCGGTGGCGCCGTCGAAGAACCGGTCGCCGGCGGTGGTGGCGCTGATGGAGCGGTTAGTGAGGCGGACCTCGTCGATGCGGCCGGTGAAGTGGCGGCCCCCGTCCGCCGCGCCGCCGATGGCGAGTGCAGACGCCTCGCTGGCGAGCTTCGCGCCGGCCACGTCCTTCGAGGCGGCGGGCACGCCATCGACGTAGAGCGTGGTGCCGGTCTGGTAGTTGAACGTGACAAGGACATGGTGCCACCGGTTGTCGTCGACGGCGGTCGTCCCGGTCAGGTTGAGCTGGGTGCCGTTGGCCAGGCCGAACGTGGCGCGGGGCAGCTGTCCTGTGCTGTCCAGGCCGAGTGCATACTGGGTGTCGGTGGCCTCGCGGGAGACGACCTGGTCGCCGCCGTCCTGTGTGCCGCCGCGGATCCACGCCGCGACGGTCAGGGTCTGCGTCAGGTCGAGTGAGACAGCGTCGGGGGCGTCGACGCGGTCGTCGACGCCGTCGAAGCGGTAGGCGTCGGTGGAAAAGATGCCGTTGACGTCTATGGTGACGCCGCCGGTCGTGGACGAGTCGTTCCCTGCCCCGGAGTAGTCGACCGGGGTGCCGGTGTCGAGCCGCCAGAAGCCGGTGAGATCGTCGGATGCGGTGCCGTTTCGGTAGCCGATGCCGAGGTCGCCGCTGTTGGCGGCGCGGTCCGCCGATGTCAGGTTGAACGTGCCGGCGTTCCAGTCCGCCTGGGCGGTGAGGGCGCGGAGGACGCTGGGATCGTCGACGGACTCGTTGGTGGCGAGCACGGCCTGGTCGACGCCGCTGGCGTTGTCGAGGAACTCCGCGGAGATGGTGGCGCCGTCAAGGTTCGTGATGCTGCCGCCGGTGTCGTCGCTGAGGCGGCGCCAGCGGGGGGGGAAGCTGTCCGGACGGAACACCGTGAAGCTACCGCTGTTCTCACCTGTCTTGCCGAACCGGTCGACGGCGTCGACCGCGGCCTGCCAGTCGCCGTAGGAGTCCTGCCGGTCCGGCGGGATGTATTCGTAGAAGTACTGGTTGAAGAGCGCGGTGTCGTTCTGCATGGCCGCGTTCTCAACGGTCGTGTTGCCGTCGTCATCCGTGAGGTTGAGGGTGACGTTCTCCAGGCGCTCGCTGGGGGCGGAGACGTTGACCGTGATGTTGACCACCTGGCCGGCCACGGCGGGATCCGGGTCGGCCCTGGGTGTGCCGACGCGTGGCGGGAAGTCCGGCCGGTCCTGCTCCGGGCCGAGGCGGCGCTCAAGGCGGTAGAGGCTGCGAATCTCCTGCGGCCCGAGTGCGGTGTCGTAGAGCCGGACAGAGTCGATGCGGCCGTCGAAGTAGCTGCCGCCGTAGCTGCCGTAGAGCCCGTACCCGATACCGAGGTTGGCAGCGCTGTCGCCGATGGTGTCGACCGAGGTGCTGGACTGGGTGTCGTTGGCACCGTCGATGTAGAACTGGGCATTTTCCCCGTTCCATGTGGCCGCGACGAAGTGCCACGCGCCGTCGGAGACGCTGCTGGAGTCGATGATATCCTTGTTGCCGGTCGTGGTGTTCTGGATCTCTAACCGGTAGTTGCCGCCGCTCTGTGACATGACGTGGTAGCCGTCCTCGGACCAGCCGCCGCCGTTCCCGACCACCAGCTCGTTCCCGTCGCTGGTGTCGCGGTAGGCCCAGAACGTGATTGTGAGCTGGTCCTGGATGGCGAGATCGGGGCTGTCCGGCACCTCCACGACATCGTTATTCCCGTCGAAGCCGTACGCCTGCCCCACATAGCCGTCTGCACCCTGCACCACGCCACCGTTCAGTGAGCCGTTCTCGCGGCCGATGTAGTCCCAGGCGGTCGTATCCTCGTTGTCCAGCGTCCAGTACGCGACCAGTCCCGGCGGCCGCCGCGGGCACCGCGACGCGTTCGCCGGGAGGGTCTGCAGGGCGCAGTACCGCGCCGTCCGGTTGGCGACAACGGTGGCGTTCCACCCGCCGCCGGTCCCGTTGCCGTGGTAGGCGTCGAGGAACTCCCCGTTCGTGCCCCGCCACGTGCCGTAGACCTGGTGCTGGAAGCTGTCGTACCCCTCATCGACGGTGTTCGTCCCGTTCAGCGGTCCGAACTGTGCGGCCGGCGGAGCGGGGTCGGTGATATTGTGCCGGTGCTCGCGGTCCTGCGCCGCCCAGAACGGGTCGAGGACGGTGAAGGAGCCGTTGCGGCTACCGGTGCCGCCGACCGTGTTGTTCACGGTCACGGAGACGTTCCACCGGCCCTCGCTGCCGGCGTCGGCCGGGACGGTGTACTGGTACCAGTACGCGTCCACATCCGTCGAGTCGTTCACCATCCGGGCGTTCGTCACCTGCCGCGTCCCGGTCGGAGCAGTCACGTTGATCCGTGCAGCGTCGAGGGAGGCCGGGCTTGACGCGTTGACCGTGATGTTCAGCATGCGGCCGGGCACAGGGTCGGGCGCGGCCTGTGGTTCCGCCACCGTCACCGGGACGCCCTCCCGCGGCCCGACCTGGCTCTGCCGGAAGTACAGCGCCTTGATCTCGGCGGTGGAAAGCTCGCGCTCGTAGATGCGCGGGTTGTCGATGCGGCCGTCGAACGTCTGCCCGTTGGCCACAGGCGGCTTGCTCAGGAACGTCTGGACGGAGGAAGCGGACAGATCGCCGGATGTGGCGGTGGTATCGACCAGCTCGCCGTTGATATACAGCCGTATCTCGTCGTCGCTGGCGTCGAACGTGCCGACGAGGTGGTACCACTCGTCAGCGGGCCGGACTGTGCTGTCGGTGGCCGTGTAGAACGTGTTGTCGAGGTTGACCGCCCACAGTACGCCGTCACCCGCCCCGCTGTGCCGCCAGTTCATGTCCCACGACGAGTCTCCTGAACCGCCACCGCCACGCTGGAACGTCCGCTCACAGCAGCCGTTGCTGACGCTGTTCCCGGTTGCGATGTTCGGGTACACCCACTGGCTCACTGTCAGGCCTGTCGTGCTGCCTTTGGCGTCGGACAGGTTGACGAACTGGTCCGTCCCCTGCCCGCCGAACTCGTACGCGTTCGTGCCGTCGATACCCGGCGCACCCCGCGTCACGCCGTTGTAGGTCCTGCCATCCTGCCCGCCGATGACATCGTCGACGACCGCGTCGCTGCCGCCGGTATCGTCCAGCGGCCAGAAATGGTTCAGACCCGACGGCGGATTCGGACACCGGCGGAACGTGGACGGCTGCGTCTGCACCACGCAGTACTCCTGCGTCGCGTTCGCGACCTGCGTCACGTTCCACCCACCGTCCCGCGCCCGCTCGTAGTACACGTCGAGGAACTCGCCGTTCACGCCGCGCCACGTCCCGTACAGGAAGTGTTCCTGCGTGTCCAGCCCGTCGTCCACCACGCCCGACGCGTTCAGCGTCCCGAACAGGCTGCTCGTCGTGTTGTCCATCGTGATGTTCCGCCGGTATTCCTTCGACGTGTTGAACCAGTCGCTGAACGTGCCAGCCGCACCGGAGAAGCTATCCATATAGACGACTGTCCGTCCGCCTCTCTCCCGGTAGAACGGCCGGCCGTCAGCTTCCCCAGCCGCCGGAATCGGTGTGCAGACCGGCTGGTCGCGGCTTCCCTCGCAGCGCAGCACGGTCTCGTAGGTCTGCGGCAGCGTTACGCGCGCGTCGTACGTTTCGTTGTTGACGAAGCGCCTGTCGTTCACCCAGACGAAATCCCGCATCGCGCGGAACCGTTCACGCACCGTCACCGATGGCGTCGCCGACCAGTTGAACTGATCCGCGCCGAACCGGACCGACGCCTCGCCGGCAGGCACCATCGCTGCGGTCCGGCTCCCGTTCCGCATGACCGCGCCGCCGGCCCGGTCCGTCCACGACCGCTGGGCCGCGGAGAGGTCGGCGCGGGCGACACGGTCCCAGCCCGGCGTCGCTCCCCCGGCGCCGGGCGTACCGGCGGTGTCACCGGCACCCTCGCCGCCGGTCCTGCCATCCCTTTGGGCCGGGGTGCCAGCGCCGGTGCCGAGTCCATCCGGGACGAAGCCGTCGCCGCCAGCGTCCTGCCGGTCGCGGGGTCCATCGCTGCCGCTGGTGTCCGTGTCTTCGCCGTCTTCAGTGTCCTGACCGCTGTCGGCGGGGGATTCCGGCCCCGTGCCGGTGGCGTCGGTGGTGTCTGTGGTTTCCGTGGTGTCGGCGGCGGGGGCGATGGTGAATTCCTGGGCGGCGACGAAGCTGCCGTTGCTGCGGAGGATGGCGGTGTAGTTGGACGGATGCGTCAGCCGGAGGTTGAACGTGGCGGTGCCGCCGAACGTGTCCGCGTCCAGCGTGTGCGTGAAGACGGCGTCGTCTGCGAGGCCGGGGCTGCGGTCGCTGACCGTCAGCGTGAGGGGGCGGTCAGCGGGGCCGGACGCGTGGACGGTGACGGCGGTGTAGCCGTCCGCCTGCTCCGTCTCCACAGTCAGGCTGTGCGCCTGTCCGGTGGAGGATGCAGTGAGCGGTGCGGAGACGAGGAGGGCTGCCGCGGCAGCGATGGCTGTGACGAGATGTTTCACGTCGCCGTGCCGGATAATCCCGCTCCGCATCACGTCCTCAACTCACTGTGCCTGCGCGCGCGTAGAATGCTGCGGCGTTTACCTGAGAGTCTTTTATTGCTACCGCCACCACCACCGTAACACGGCGTAATACGTGCTGTGCGGGCGGGTCGTGGTCCGGCCTGTACCGTGGTGTCGTGGTGTCGGTGCATGGTCAGTTCAGTGTGGCGTTCCCCTTGTAGGTGACCGTGCCGTTGTAGTTGCCGGCGGCGGTGGAGCGGATGTCGGTCCAGTAGTAGGTGGTGACGTTGGTGCCCGCCGGCACGTTCGAGGTGATGTGCTGGTACTGTTCGGTGACCAGCGTCTCGGTCGTGGGGTCGTTCGTGGTGGAGTAGCTGTAGTTGACGGTGTAGTTGGAGAGGAAGAACCCGTTGCTCGTCGGGCTCACCCCCTTGATCCAGAGGTCGTCCACGTCCACCGACTCCTCCTCGACGGTGATGTTGTACAGCTGTGCGTCGTTGCCGATGGCCGGTGCGTCTTCCTCGAGGCCGGACGTGATGAAGCTGATGTTCGTCCATTTGAGGGAGAGGACGACGCCGCCACGCGTGATATCGACCGTGACGTCCTTCGATTCGTTGCGGTCGACCTGCGACAGGTTGCTGGAGGCGTTGGCGTCGAGCAGGTGGGTGGAACCGATGGTGCCGGTGGCGTTGGGTGTCCAGGTGGCGAAGCAGCGGTCGCCGGCGCGGATGTCGGTGCCGCACCGGCGGAGGTTCCTGACGGTGGTGTGGAACGGCTTCCCGGAACCGTTCGGCAGCAGCGTGTCCGCATCAGTGGTCCGGTTGTACCGGATGGAGAGGTTGACGGTACCGCAGGCGCCGCCGACGCAGTCGACGGTGGCGTTCGCGGTGAAGGTGTCGTTCTGGGTCAGCAAGGTGTTGTTCGGCGGCCGGGTCAGGTTGACGAGGAGGCGGCCGCCCTCGGCAAGCGCGTAGGCGGAGAACGTGTCGGCGGTGAACGTGACATGGGTGGCGTTCTCTGTGGCGTCGTAGCTGCCGAGGCCGGACGCAGACCAGTCAGCGGTGCTGGCGCAGGTGGCGGTGTCGAACTCCCAGT
>CAZAFX010000021.1:11857-12889 GCA_964484895.1 uncultured archaeon
TGCTGTTCTCTTTCGCGTTGTATGCGTCGAACCCGCTGGTCTGCCATGCGCCCTGGCTGCAGGTGTGCGTGTCGAAGTTCCAGTCGGTGCAGTGGACGATGGCGTTCGGGTCGGTGCCGTCCTTCGGCAGCACCACCTTCGCCTCGTCGTACTGGAGCGATGCGTCGTCCAGCGCGAGGACGGGGCCGATGTCGCTGAC
Organism: uncultured archaeon; assembly: GCA_964484895.1. Classification (GTDB taxonomy): domain Archaea; phylum Nanohalarchaeota; class Nanosalinia; order Nanosalinales; family Nanohalalkaliarchaeaceae; genus CAZAFX01. The sequence goes on from CAZAFX010000021.1 coordinate 12,057, forward strand.
GGCGGAGGGCAGCTGTTTCTGGTAGTCTGGAACCGTGTCGGGCTGGATGTCGAGCGGGCCGGACGCGTTGACGCGGCGGAGGGTGAGGCCGAACCGGTTGGTCGCGCCGGGGATGGTGTATTTCGCGGTGAAGTTGTCGCGGCGGGCCACGTCGACGAACGCGAACGGGATCGTATCGTCCAGCGTGACGGTGTCGAGGAGGGCGTCGTACCGGGAGAAGAGCGAGACCTGCGTGTTGGTGGGGGTGCTGTTGGTGGCGTTGGTGGCGGAGATGTTGATGCCGTAGACCGGCGTGCCGGTCCAGATGGTGAGGTCGTTGACGACCGGTGACTGTGTGGGGTCGTCGCTGCTGGTGTTGACGTCGACGTGCAGCGTTCCGCCGCGGGCGGTGAGGCTGGACGTGTAGTTCCGCGTGGTGGTGCCGGCGTCGAGCTTGATGTCCTGCCGTTTCCCGGTGTCGGTGCGGAGCGTCACCCAGGCTGGCGTCGTGCTGGAGACGCCGCTGGACGCGACCTGCACCTGTTCCACGCGCTGGCTGCCTGAGAGCGTGATGTGCCGGGTGTAGTTCCCGCGGAACGGAGTGCCGTACAGGTATAGCTCCCGGATTGCCGCCGCGGAGAAGGTCTGGTTGGAGACGAGGATGTCGTCCATGTCGCCATCGAAGAACTGCTGGTCGGCACGGATGGGAGACGCGCTTCCCTGCCGGCCGCCGAGCATGAGGGGGCCGGCAGCATCACTGAGCTGGCCTGTGGATGTGGAGAACGAGCCGACATCCTGCCCGTTCGCGTAGAAGGTGAGCGTGGAACCGTCCCACGTGGCGGCGATGTGGTGCC
>CAZAFX010000022.1:0-12840 GCA_964484895.1 uncultured archaeon
AGGTCGAGCGTCTGCTGGCCGGTGTCCGCGCCATGGTCTGCGGCGCTCCACTGGCAGAACTCACAGTCCGGGTTCGGGTCGGGGAGCGGGCCGTCGAGGGTGGTGGCGGCATCCTGGACGACCTCCCGGATGGCGGCGAGGTCGACGGGGACGCGGTGGAACTCGGTGTGGAAGACGACGTCGCCGGTGTCGGTGACCGTGTCCGGGTAGTAGTACAGCAGGAGGCCGATGTCCGCGGTCCGGTACCTGTTCTCGCGGAGGATGAGGTTGTACAGGTTGACCTGGCGGCTGTAGTATCCGGGGACGTCGTCCTTCGGCGGGTAGCCGCGTGTCTTGTAGTCCAGCACGATGATCTTACCGTCCGGCGTCCGCAGCAGGTCATCGACCGCGCCCTTGACCACGATGCCGAGGTCGTCGGCCTCGTAGACCGGGTCGACCCGCCACTCCCGCGCGTTCTCCAGCAGGTCCGTGTCGGGGTGCGGAACGGCGTCGATGTCGGCGGCTGCCAGCTCCGGGGGGACCTCACCGCTGTTCCGGTACCGGTCAAAGTGCTCCTTGATGATGCCGTCCATTCCGCTGGGAAGCGAGGGGAACGGACCGCTCGGCCGTTTCACGCCCTCGTTCACCTTGAGCCAGAAACATCGGTCGCACTCCATGAACAGGTTGATGGAGGACGGGGACAGCATCGCGGCCATAGCGGAACGGTCCGCCGCAAGCATTTAAACGGCTACCGATGCAGCACCGTCTTAAGGGTTGCCCGCGCACCCGGACCCGCACCCGATGTTTGACCGTGTCCGGCAGTGGTTCAGCCCGGAGACCATCACCGTCGATCCGGCGGACGCCGCCGATGTCTTCACCGAACACCGGGGCGACGACCTTGCCGCGGCCCGGGAGGACGCGGCGGAGCTCCAAGGGCAGCTGCAGGACGCGCTCGACGCCGTCGACGACGCGCTGCAGGACGTGGACGCGGCATCGCTGGACGACGACCCGGCGATGGTGCAGGACGTGGTCACCAACTTCGTCCGGGAGCGCCGGCAGCTGCTGGACCGGTTCGAGCCGGGCGATGACCTCGACGCGCTGCAGGCAGCAGTCGCCGACCTCGTTGATGAGTTCCAGACGATGACCCAGAAGGAGGCGGCCGTCATCGACAAGTCCGGCGGGGTGGTCGGCGATGTTTTCAACCGGTTCAGCGCGGTCCGGGACGTGGCCGACAAGATCGACCGGTTCCACGACGGCCAGTACAGCGTCGTCCAGCAGTACAAGACGCTGCAGGACCAACTGGACGAGCTGGACAGGCTGGAGGAGGAGCGCAGCCGGCTGGAGGCGGCGATCGCCGACCACGACCCGGGCGCCATCCGCGACCGCATCGAGGAGACGGAGGCGGAGCTGGAGCGGCTCCGTGACCGGGACGCCTGGGACGAGCTCGCCGCGGTGCAGGACGATATCGCCGACCTGGAGGACGAGCGCGACCGGCTGGAGGGTCGGCTGGAGGCGGCGCGCAACGCCATGGAACGCGGGCTGAAGAAGATCGTGTACGCTGCCGAGCAGGGCAATCTGGCGCTCGACAGGGAGACGACGGACGTCCTGGCGGCGCTCCGGGACGGCGACATCGGCGCCACCGATACGGTCGAGGACGCCGTCGACGCCGCCGTGGCGGCGGTCAGGGACGGCGATGTGCTGGACGAGACGGAGGTGGACGCGTTTACGGACGCCGCCGACGAGCTCCAGGAGCTGGGTGCGGTACGGGACCGGCTGGACGCGATCGACGACGAGCTGGAGGAGCGGAGCGGAGCGGCGGCCGACTTCGACATCCGGGACGAGGAGGCGGCGCTGGAGGAGGAACTGGAAGAGCTCAGGCAGCGGCTGGAGGACGCGGCCGACACCCGGAGCCAGCATCGGCAGCGGCTGCGGGCGGTCGAGGAGGAACTCAGGTCTGTGCGGGAGCGCATCCGCTCGACGCTGGATGATGCGCTGCGCGCCGATGTCGCGCTGCCGGAGGACTAGTCGTCCTGGTCCTCGAGGTAGTCCATCAGCTGGTTCAGCGCGTCCTTCACGGTATCGTTGGACGGGAACAGGTTCAGCGACCCGAGCCCGAGCGGGAGCTTGACCGACAGGTACGCGTTCCCATTCTTGTCCCGGTGCAGCCACGCCGCCGCGCCCTCGGAGTCGTTGTCGAGGATGGGCAGCTTCTTCCGTTCACCGGATCCGGACGACTCCGTGTCGGACCCGCCGAAGATGTTCTCGGCCATGCGTGTGCGTGGCGCCGCGGCGTTGAAATAGCTACCGGTGTCCGCAGGCGGCAGGGGCTCAGGTGCTGCGGTGGTCGACGACCTTCTGGGTCTTGACATCGCCAACCTCCTCCACGAAATCGACCTGTATCGGCGCGAGGACCCCCCCCTTCTCGACAGCGTCCGCCCATGTGTACTCGTTCGAGATTGCGAACTGGTGCATGAGCTTCTCGGCAGCCTTGCGCTGTGCGGCATCCGCATCACGGAAGTCGGTCCGCGGGACGGCCTCGATGCGGAGGTATGGCTGTGCATCGTCCGTCTCGTGGACGTGAATCTGGTACGATCCGCGGAGCAGGTCGCTGGTCGCCTGCAGCGCCTCCTCGAACCGGTCCTGGTAGACGGTGATGCCGCCGAGCTTGATCGCGTCGAACGTGATGCGGCCGTGCAGCCGGAGCAGAAGGCGTGATGCATCGCAGTCACAGTCCGCCTCGATCCACTCCGCGTTGTCCCCGGTCCGGTACCGCAGGACGGGCGTCGCCGACGCCGGCTCCAGCACCGCGACCACCAGCTCACCGCGCTCGCCGACGCTGCAGGGGTCACCGGTGTCAGGATCGACGACCTCCAGGAACAGCCCGTCCTGCCGGACGTGGTACCGGTTGCGGCCTGCGTGTTCGCTGCACTGGAACGCGACGCCGCCGCCGACCTCGGTCAGGCCGTAGTGCTGCCGGATCTCTGCCTCCGGGAACTGGTCGCGGAGGTCGGCGCGCTGGGCGCCGGTGACCGGTTCACCTGTCAGCACGAGGTACCGCATCCGGTCGGTGATGCCGGCCGCATCCATGAGTGCGCCGAGGCGCGTGGCCATCGTCGGTGTCGTGTAGATACAGGTCGGCTCAAGACCGGCCGCGATGTCCCGCACCATCGGCAGGTCGTACGGGGTCGCGACGGACACACCAGCATCCAGCGACATGAACGTGCGGCGGACCACGGACGCCAGCTCCTCGGTGATCACCACGAGCGCACGGTCGTCGGCCGCCACAACGTCGTCGATTCCCCGCCGGATGGTGTCGACGGTCCGGTCCAGGGCGGTGGCGTCCCAGAAGCATATCGTCGGCGCGCCGCTGGTGGTGCCTGACGTCGACTTCGCCGTCACCATGCGGTCGCGGCAGCTGCGGAAGAACAGGTCCACGCGGTCGTCGACCGTGGTGATCGCCTGGTCGTCCGTGAGCAACGGGAGGTCAGCGATGTCCGACAGTGCCGTCACCGACGACGGCGCGATACCGTCGTACCGGGACGCGTACTCCGGCAGGTCGGCGCGGTCGCGGATGGCCTCCTGGAACGCGGCGACGATGTCGTCCTCCCTGTCGCCGTAGAGCTGGTGGTACACGGTGCCTGCCAGGGCAGCATCATATATAAATCTCATGCGGCGGCGTCCTGTACGGTCATGTCGTGGCGTGATCAGTGGGATACGGAGGCGTTCTGGGTGCCGTCCGGCGACGGGCGCGGCCTGCTCCTTGCGGTGTTCCTGCTGCTGTTCGTGCTGCACTTCGACGAGCTGTTCGGGCTGCACACGAGCCGTGCGCTCGTGATGGGGACGGTCCCCGTCAACTACGTCTACCACATGGTCCAGGGAGCGCTCCATGTCGGGTTCCTCTACCTGCTGTACCGGCAGTGGCCGGACCCACCGGACCACGTCCTGGAGGCGGATACGGATGGCTGAGGGAGCGACCATCATCACGACCGCCGTCGTCTACCTCCTCATCTTGCTGGGTATCGGGAACTACGCCCGGCGGCGGACCCGGGACAGCCGGGAGGACTACTTCCTTGCGTCCCGCCGGTTCCGGACAGTCGCGCTGCTGTTCGGACTCCTCGCCACGATGCTGACCGCGTTCGCGCTCCTCGGGCTGCCCGGCCAGGCGTACAAGGCCGGCATCGGTGTATACGGGTATGTTTACGGGTTCACGACGCTGTGGGCGCCCATCCTCATCGCCACGGTCGGGTACCGGGTCTGGATCGCCGGGAAACGGTGGGGCACCATCACCCCGGCCCAGATCATGGACCAGCGGTACGGCACGCGGTACATCGGCCTGGGCGTGATGGCGCTGATGACGTTCTGGACGGTGCCGTACCTGCTGCTCGGGGTGATGGGGGCCGGTATCACGCTCTCATCCATGACCGGCGGCCTGATCACCTACCCGGTCGGCGCCGGCGTCGTCACCTTGGTCGTGTTCCTGTACGTGGCCACGGGCGGGATGCGGGGCGCGACCTGGACCAATATCTTCCAGGGCGGCCTGTTCCTCACCCTCCTCCTCGTCCTCGTCGCATACATCGGGCTGGAGCTTGGTGGACTCCGCGCAGCGACCCAGGCCACGCTGGAGACGGCGCCCGGCCTCCTGAGCCGCGCCGGACCGCCTCCGTTCGGGACGCAGGGCTGGGCGAGCTTCGCCGTGATGATCGGGATGGCTATCACCATGTATCCCCAGATGTTCCTCCGGTTCTTCACCGCGCTCTCCCCGGACACGTTCAAGCGGACGGTGGTGCTGTTCCCGCTTGGACTGATGATCGCGGGGACGGCGGTCATGTTCGGCGTCTGGGGCCACGGCCAGCTCCCCGGCCTCACCGGCAGCGAGGTCGACCAGATATTCCCGCTGCTCATCGACACCTACCTGCCGACGCCGCTGGTCGCGCTTGGGCTCGTCGCGATACTGGCGGCCGTCATGTCCTCGCTGGACGCGCAGAGCCTCACAGTCAGCACCATGGTCTCCGAGGACGTCATCACGCGGTGGACCGATATGAGCGAGGCGCGCGAGGTGCTCCTCACGCGCGGCCTGCTGGCCGCCCTGCTGCTCCTCGTCTACCTTATCGCGCTGACGCGGCCGGACACCATCTTCGGTATCGGGACGTTCGCCTTCCAGGGATACGCCCTCATCTTCTACCCGTTCGTCATCGGCCTGTACTGGAAGGGGGCGACCGCCCGCGGCGTCTGGGCCGCGCTCATCACCGGGTTCACCGGGCTCTGGCTGTTCAAGATCGGCGTCCTCCCCGCCACCGCCACCATGGGGTTCCTGCCGTTCATCCCTGTCCTCCTCGTCCAGATCGCGGTCATGCACCTCGTCTCCCGCCTCACCGACACGCCCGACGACAGCCGCGTGGAGGAGTTCTTCCACGCGTTCGACGGCGTCTGGTGACCGCGCCTGCGACGGAGCGCAGCAGGAGCAACCAGCTGTAACGGGTGGAGACGAACAGCGTACAGTACACGGTTGCGCCATCAGGCGGTGGCCGGATGCACGGCCAGCGACTAGCAGCCCATGACGTCGTGTTCCGCGTCCGCCGATCCCTGCGACTCGGCAGCCATCTGGTCGATGGTCTGCGAGGCAGCATCACGCGTCCGGTCAAGCCGGTCGGACGCGTCCACAGGCTCCGTGACCGCTGCTTCCTCCGCGGCGAGGAACCGGTCCATGTACGGGAAGTCCGCGGCATCGACAGCATCCGCCACGGTCTGCGCCACATCGTCGTCAAGGGCGGCGCCGAACGCGAGGGCGCCCGCGGTCATCCCGGCCATCGCGACCGCGGCACCCTTCCGACCGACATCCCGCACACGTTCAATCATGCCCCGGTCTTCCTCCTGCTGATTTTTATATGTGCCGGCGGCAGCTACCCGCTGCCAGCGCGCCGTTTCACCCATAAGTGTTGCCCTCTACGGTGCGTGCATGGCCCGGTCGTGGCTGATGTCCGCCCTCCTGTTCTGCACAGCGATCAGCATCGGGTTCCTGGCCACCACCGTCACCGGCCAGCCGCTCGCCGTCCAGACGGTCACGGGATGGACGGTCTCCCCCGGCACGGGGAACACCACGCCCATCGTGCGCAGCACGATCGCGTCACCGCTCACCGGCGCACGCTCTCCGGGCACGGCACGACCGGCATCGGAGCAGGGACAGACGTACGGCGTGGCATTCTGGTTCAACCCCTCCCGTGACAGCACCTTCCTCGTCCTGGAACCCGGATACAGGACGCGCGTGGGCACCGTGGAGATCACCGGCGGGACACACCGCACCCCGCTCATCATCCGCTTCCCGACCATGCAGAACCCGCGCCTGCGCGCCACCCCCGCCGATATCCCCGGACACGTGGACAGCTGGCATCTCGCCCAGGTATCCCTCCGGCCAGGCAACGGGACGCTGTGGCTCGACGGCCACATCGTCGACAGCCGGAACTGGACCCGGCCCGACCCGGACTGGACGCCGGCAGTCCACCCGAACTACGCCGGCAACCTCAGCACCATCGGCGTCTACCGCGATCCGGCCGCGGCGGCCGGGACGCCGCTCCCCGCCCCGAAGACCGGCGCACGCCCTGCGACCAGCGGCCGGCCCGCGTGGGATGGCCCGTTCCCGGTGAACGGCACCCTGTACTTCGTCCGCAGCGGACAGCACCCGGTACCGGCCGTCGTCACAGCCGCCGGAACGCCCGTAGAGGATGCGGCGCTCCGTCGGACTGTGCGCGGCGTCCACCGCCTGCACGAGGCGACCGTATACGATCCGCTGTTCTGGGCGCCGGCGCTGCACCGATTGAACAGCACGGCGTACCAATCCTACGAGCACAGCATCGTGACACCGCCATCCATCCAGCTCAACAGGACACACCGGTCCTTCCTCAACCGGTCTATCCTCGGCGACCGGAACCTGCTACCGCACCGGTTCCTCGGCAACCTGTCACGCACGACGAGCGCGACGCAGACCTTCCTGCAGCATCCGTCCCACAGCAACGCTGCACAGTTGCTCGACCGGTACGCGGATACCACGCTCGCCTACGTCGCCGACTTCAGCGACCTCACCCATATCTACCGCGACACGTGGACAGCCTACAACAACCTGACAGCGATCACCGTCCAGTTCGAGACCGGTACCGCAGCCACCAACACAACGGTCATACAGCAGGATTTCCGCCAGGTGATCGCGAACAGCAGAGCGCTGCAGGACGAGATCGCGCGGCGGCGCACCCTCCTCCAGACAGGCGACCACACCACACTGCCGCCGTTCCTGAATCAGCCTATCCCCGTGGCCACGGAACGAGAGGATATCGCCCCTATATACCGTCGACCCTACTGGCACAGGTACATCAACCACCGCGGCCCGGCATCGCTGGCTGCCCGGAGCGACACTGCACGCGCGAACTTCACTCCCGCCTACGAACTACCCGTCTCCTGCAAGGGACGGCGCCATCTCATGAGCTTCATGTCCTATGACACACCGCACTTCTCCGAAAGCTCGTTTTACCTCCTCGACGCCGTCCCGCGCGATGTCCGGGCCCTGACACTGCCGGACGCGCCCGCCAGCCACCGGGCCGCGGCCGTCCCACTCCCCCACAACACCCCGCCCACGGCCATCACCACCACGGTCAACGGCACCACCATCCATCTGGCGGCACCTGGATACCGCCACTCAATCACCCTGCAAACGCCGGAACGCGGCCTTCCAACGGGGATGGGGTCCCTCTTCCTCATTGGCACGGACACGGGCGTCGGCACATCGAAATGGGACGGCGGCATCCTCCCGCACCGCTGCCTCTACCTCCAGCAGACGATGATAGACCTCTTCTCGATGCACACCGCCTACACCGCCATCAACACAACCCGACTCTTCCCCGTGCTGTCACAGGCACTGCCACAGGACCGCGGCCAGCCACAGACCAGCAGCCTCGAACAGGCACTCCGCCGTGGCAGCGCACTGGAACAGGCCTACCTCGCCTCCCCCGACCTCACCACCTACCGGAAGCTGACGCACCCTCTACCTCCTACAGCACCAGCTCGGCGACACCGGCATCCGCGGCCACCAGCTCCGGATCGCCCGCACCGTGCACCGGATGCAGCGCCGCTACACCAATATGCGCACGAAGTCCGACGGGATGGTGCGGACACTCGACTATCTCCAGCGCTGGGACAAATACCGCGTCTGGTGGACAGCACGAGGCCCGCAGGAGGAACCCATCGAAGAACGCATCACCCCCATCCACATCCTCCAGAACGCGATGTACCCTGCCACGTTCACTGTAAACTCCCCGGCCATCTGGCGGCACGACAGCCGTCCGCAGCAGTACAGCGACCGCGACCTTCTCCCGTTCCGCACCCACATCCGCCCACCACGCACCCTGACCCGGCTCCCCACCAACACCACGTCAGAGCAGGACCGGTAACACCGCGATCACTGCCAGCACCACGCACAGCACCGCCACACCGGACCGGTCCGCCACCCGCAGCACCGCACCAATCGACGCGTACCCCACCACACACGCCACCGCCGCAGCCAGCACCAGCGGCGGCGTGACAGCGAACCCGGACAGCAGCTCCAGCCCGATACCAGCACCGAGCACCGCCGGCACCGACAGCAGGAACGACAGCCGGAACGCCTCCCCCGCATCAAACCCCCGGTACAGCAAGCCGAACACCGTCGCCCCGGACCGGGACACACCCGGCACGACCGCAGCCCCCTGCAGCACCCCGACCAGCACCGCATCCCTCGGTCCCACGGCCTCCACCACCCGGTCCGCCCCGGGAGCATACAGCCGCAGCCCCGCGGTGACGAGCAGCGCTCCCGCCATCACCCCGGAGAACAGGCCCGGATACCGCGCCAGCGTCTTCACCCCGCCGACGTACAGCACACCGCCGACCACGCCAGTGACCACCGTCGCGACCACGATGAACGGCGCCCGCCCCTGCATCCCCCGGTCAAGCGCCCGCACCCGGCGCCACGCGTCCACCACCGCCGCCCGGAACGCGCCACGGAAGTAGAGCAGCGCCGCCAGCATCGTCCCGGTATGCAGCCAGAGCGCCGCATCCACCGCCGCGGCCGCGTCCATCCCCAGCCACCGCTGCATCACCAGCGTCGTGACAGCCTCGCTGCTCACCGGCAGCCACTCCGCCACGCCCTGCACCACCCCCACGACCACGGCCTGCCACGGGTCCATGCATCCGCATACCGCGCCGCACTGAAAAACGTGCCGCCACCAGCGGCAACCGTTTTAAACCTCGGATGCCCTGTACGGTGCATGGCACGCGACCCGCTGGATGTCCTGGTCGACGACCCGGACGAGACGCCGGGCATCCGCGTCACACTGGCGGATGACGGCGCACAGTTGCTGCAACTCGACCTGCGCGAGGACGACTACTCGGCGACCTGGGAGACCGGGACGGACCTCAACGGGTTCACGGCCGCGGCCGACCGCCATCTTACCGAACGCACACCGGTCGACGCCCGCCACCCGGACGACGACGCGTACGACGCGGGCACGTTCGACCAGCGGTACGGCACGCTCAGCCGCCAGGACGGGTTCCCCGGCGACTACACCGCCTTCGGTGCCGCCATCAGCGAACCGGCCGACACCGGCACCGAGCAGCCGGACGCGTTCTACACCCTCGGCTGGCAGGACGGCGGCGATACCCACCGCGTCACGGTCACCGGCAGCCGCGACCGCGCATCCGACCTCGTCGACCTCTACCGGCAGGCCGGCCCGGCAGTGGCCCCCGGCATCGCTGACGCCGCCGCGGACCGCGCCACCACCTACCTCCAGCAGGCCGACATCGACGCCGACGATCCGCTGTAACCCGCCTGCCAGCACGGCGCACACCGTCTGTGCGCGTTCTGCATAAAAAATACATACGATAGATGTATATCCTGCGTTGATGCCGTGTCCCCGGCCGTGCACCCCCGCGCCCCGCTGACGCAGCACCGTCTCGGCGACTCGGCACGGACACGGATGCCTGTTAAAGGCGGCCGCCCGCAGCCTCCGGCATGTCCGAGACACCGCAGCCCCGCGGCCGGCCCACCGCCGACGACGCAGCGGCCGCCGCACCACTCCTCGTCGACCGGTACCTTACCACGCTCGACCGCCTGAAACAGGCCCGGGACGCGCGGTACAGCGGCACACAGTCACGCAGCGCGCTCGGCCTGCTCGCCGACGCCCCACACGAAGCCCAGCAGGTCTGCCGCCGCCAGGCCGTCCAGGCCCGCCGCGCGCTGGAGGCGCTTGCGGAGGACGGCTAGCATGGGCGGCTTCCACTCACGGAACCGCCGCCGGTCGGTGGACATCACTCACGACGAGCCCGCGCACACCGGCGGAGAAGAGTCGTGAAGCCCCGTCCGGGATTCGAACCCGGGCTCTCGTCCTCTTCGGGATCGAAAATCTCGCGTGAGATTTTCTTCAGCCGCCTTCGCACGGTGGGGGAAGCCGGCTTACCAAGGACGCGCCTTACCAGCTAGGCCAACGGGGCGGTGCAGGGCACCATGCATTTGAATGTTCTTAAATGATGGCCGGGCGGTGGACAGGATGCGGATTGCGGTGGACGTGGATAACACGCTGGCGGCGACGCTGGACGCCGTGGTGGAGCGGTACAACGCGGAGGAGGGCGCTGCACTCCGGGCGGAGCAGTTCGACGCCTGGGACTTCCGGGAGAACCCGCTGTCGTACCAGCGGTACGAGACGCTGGCGGACGCGGTCTGGGCGGACGGCGGACCGGCACCGACCGAGCCGGGCGTCGGCGCCGGTGTGCGGGCGCTCGGACGGTACGGGGACGTGGACATCGTGACAGGCCGGGAGGGCCGGGAGCCGGAGATGCGGGGATGGCTGCGGGGGCAGGGCATCCGGCAGGGCCACGCGTACGGCGCGTTCGTCGTGGAGCAGGACAAGGCCGCGCTCGACTACGACCTGTACGTGGACGACAATCCGATGCTGGCGGCGCTGGCGCCGACCGTGGCCTACCCGCAGCGGTACAACGTGGACGTCGACGCGCTCGGGCGGACGGCGTGGGACGGTCGTCCGGGCGTCGATGCCGTGGTGGCGGACTACGTGGCCGATGCGTGACCGGTCACTGGCCGAGGTCGCTGTGCTTGGGGCGGAGACCGTCATACCCGCACTTGCGGCAGTTGGCGTCCTCCGGGTCGCGGACGCGGTTGCGGGCGTTGCATTTCATGCAGATGTAGACGTTGTTGAACATGCGCTCCTGCGCCGCGTCTGACTGTGCCATGGCCCCAAGGGGGGCGTGCAAGCTTTAAAAATCACAGCTGCCGGAGGCGCTGGACGCGCTCCTCGGTCGGCGGGTGGGTGGAGAACAGCCGGGAGAGGGTGTCGCCGCGGAACGGGTTGACGATGAACATGTGGCTGGTGCCGCGGGCGCCGGACTGCATCGGGCGCTGCGATGCGGCGGCCTCGATGCGCTGGAGGGCGGACGCGAGGTAGCTGGCATCGGTGTACTGTGCGGCCGTGGCGTCTGCCGTGTATTCGCGGCTGCGGGAGATGGCGGCCTTGACCAGCGATGCGGCGAACGGGGCGAGCAGCATACCGCCCAGCATGAACGCCGGGTGCCGGTTCTCGCCGGAGAGCGAGGAGAACCACAGCAGTTGCGCGAGCATGGAGACGGCGCCAGCGAGCGTGCCGGCGACCGCCTGGATGAGCGTGTCGCGGTTGGCGATGTGCCCAATCTCGTGGGCGAGGACGCCCTCCACCTCCTGGCTGTCCAAGTGGCGGAGCAGCCCCGTCGTGACGCAGACGACGCCGTTGGACGGGCTTCGGCCGGTGGCGAACGCGTTCGGTGTCTCGCTCTCCATGACGTACAGGTCCGGGACCGGGATGTCAGCCGTCCGGGCGAGCTCTGCCACCGTGCCGTGGATGTCCGCGTGCTGGTCGGGGTCCAGCGGCTGCGCCCGGTGCATCCGGAGGACGATGCGGTCCGAGTACCAGTACGAGGCGATGTTCATCGCGCCCGCGAGGCCAAGGCCGAGGACGAGGCCGGTGCTGCCCATGAAGTAGTAGCCGACCGTGCCGAAGACTGCGACAAGGATGGCGAACAGGACGGTCAGGCGGACGGTGCGGAGGAGCCGCATAGCGTCACTGGTCCGTGTCAACCTTTATATCCGCTTGCGGTGCTGGTCTGCGGGTCCGTGCGGTCGAGGCGGTAGACGGTGATGCGGTGGAGGGGGACGGTGCGGGTGACGGTGTACCCGTTGGCGCGGAACGCGTCGAGCGGGGATGCGAAGAGCGTGGGGAAGCCGGCCACAAGCCAGACCGTGCGGTTGGTGGGTGTCCCGGCGACGGTGGATGCGTTCGCATGAACGGAGATACCGGCGACCCTGGAGTGCGGGTCGGTGGCGTACAGCCGGTAGTTCAGGACGCCGCCGACCGGTGTCACGAAGACGGTGTCGCCGGGGGCAGCAGCATCCTCGACCGTCACCACCGCCGTGCGCCACTGCTGTTTCTGGGGGGTATCGTACAGTGTGGCGAGGGGGACGGCCGCCACCGCAAGCACGATGACCGTCGCCGCCACTGCGCCGGTGCGCGTTCCGGTCCGCCGGGTGATACCGCGCGCCAGCAGGATAAGGACGGCGACACCGGCCGGCGCAAGGAACCGGTCGAACAGGGCCGGGAACAGGACGAGTGAGACGGCGTACAGGCCGGCGGCAGGGACGAGCGCCCAGATGGCCAGCAGCGCGGCCGGGGGCGTACGCAGGGCATCTTCATCCGTTTCCCCGGGGAACACGTACAGGCCGGCGATCACGAGGAGTGTGCACGGGACCAGCAGGTGGCCGATGAGGGGGAGCGGGGCAGCGACGGACTGCCAGGGGTCCGG
>CAZAFX010000023.1:0-3507 GCA_964484895.1 uncultured archaeon
TGCAGAGAACGGGAGCAGGACCGTCACCATCAACGTGTCGGCACCGGCGGAGGCGGAGGCGGCAACCTACGACGCGGACCTGTCCGCCGAGTCCGATGAGGACGTCTCGGCGTCAACGACCGTCGAGGTGCAGGTGAAGGCGGATGAGGCTGACCTCTCCCTCCCGAAGATCGCCGCGGTCAACATGACGCGCGGCGAGACCCTGGATGTCACGTTCGACGTGCGGAACCGCGCCCCGCTCACCGCGGAGGACGTGGCGTTCACGGTGGCGTCCGACAATGTCTCCGTGCTGACGCCGCCGGCCACGGTGGACGTCGGCGGCGAGGCGCGGCTGCTGCACAACATGACGCTGCTGGCGCCGGATGACCTTGCGTTCGGGAACTACAACGTGACGGTGTCGCTGGAGCACGGGTCCGGAAACGCGACCCGCGGGATGGTCGTGAAGCTGCAGCCGTCGTCCGACCAGGAGCGGCAGGCGATCAGCCAGGAGATCGACCGGCTGGCGGAGCGGCTGGATGCGGTGAAGACCGAGGCGAACGGCTCCAACGAGACCGGGGTCGACGTCGAGAAGCTTGAGCGGCTCGTGGACCGGGCGAAGAAGGCGGCGAAACGCGGGGACTACGCGACCGCCGCGGAACTGCAGCGGCGGGCCGCGCGACAGCTGCCGCAGCAAGGCGGCCTCCCGCTCGTCCCCATCGCCATCGCACTGGTCGTGTTGGCGGTGCTGGGCTTGGCCGCGTACCTCGTGGTGCCATCGCACGGCCCGACCGGGCCGTACCCGAAGCTCCGGGACTCTGTCGACCGTGTCCGGTCGCGGGCGCGTGGTGAGGACCGGTCGCAGCGGCACCTGGACAGCCAGGAGTTCCATTACCAGTACGAGGATGAATCAGCACTCTCCGGCGTCAAGGAGGCGATTCGTGGCGCCGCGGCGTCGATCGGTGCTGCAGTGGACCGGCTGCGAGGTCGGGTGGACGAGAAGGCGGCTGATTCGGGGGCGTCGCCGGGCCGGACGCGACAGCCAGTCCGCACCGACGACCGCGACAGGGACGGACAGTAGCGGTGACGGCGGCCGACAATCTACGTGCCGGGTCCAAGCGGTAGATACGCTAGAACTTCTGGTTCTCCAGTACGCGCACGATGTAGCCGGCGACACGGTTCCGCAGCTTCTTGCTGCTGACGGCGTCCATCTCCTTCAGCTGCTCCTTGTTGTTGTCGAAGTCCCCGGAGAACCGGTCGGGATGCTCCTCGACAAGATCCTTCGCAAGCCGTTTCACGTGCTTCGGCCGGACACGTCCCATCGCACCTGCACACGCGCGGTACAACCTTTTAAACCCGGGGGCCGGGGCGCTCCGTCCGGTTACGGGCGGCCCCGCAGCAGGAGGGCAGCGACCATGAGGCCGGCGACGGCGATGGACAGCCAGACGGTGCGACGACCGGACCCGAACACGAGCGGGATCGGCCCGATGAACACGACGCCGCCCGCCTCCACGTCTCCGTCCCCGGACAGGACCGTCCCCGCCAGCAGCAGGAGCATGCCCAGCACGATGAGCGCGACGCCGGCCGGCACCAGCACGTCCTGCGGCATGCGGCGGCCCGCGACGTGCACGGTTAAAACAGTTGCGCGCTGTGCATGCGGTATGCGGCTTGCGAAGACGGTGACCGGGGTCTACGTCCTCGACGGCGACACCGTCGTCGCGCCGGGCCCGTTCGATGTGGACGACCTGCCGGACGCGCTGCTGACGGTGCACGACCTGGAGGACGAGTACGCGGACGCGGAACGGGTGGTGCTGCCGCTGGACCGCATCGCGGAGCTGGGCGGGGTCGAGGTGGAGACGGTGGTGCAGCGGCAGGTCGCTGCCGCCACCGCCTACACGGAGGAGCGGCTGCAGGAGGCGGAGGGCCGCGACCAGCTCATGGTACAGGCGGTGCGGGCGCTGGACGACATGGACGAGGCGAACAACGAGCTATCGGAGCGGCTGCGGCCCTGGGCCGGGCTGCACGCACCGGAGGAAGCAGCCGCTGAGGGGTCGAACGAGGCGTTCGCAGCGGCGGTGGCGGACGACGCGCGGCAGGCCGATGCGGACGGGACCGGTATGTCGCTGAGGGACCGTGACGCTGACATCCTGCAGCGGTTCGCCGGCCACCTGTCGGATGGGTACGCGCTGCGGGCGGAGCTGGAGGCGTACGTGGAGGCGGTGGCTGAACAGGTGGTGCCGAACCTGTCGGCGGTGCTGGAGCCGCTGCTGGCGGCGCGGCTGGTGTCGGAGGCCGGGTCGCTGGAGAAGCTGGCGCGGATGCCGTCGTCGACGGTGCAGGTGCTGGGCGCGGAGGAGGCGATGTTCCGGCACCTGGAGGGGGAGGGCAGCGCGCCGAAGCACGGCGTCCTGTTCATGCACCGATACGTGCGGCAGGCGCCGGAGGGCTCGCGCGGGAAGATGGCGCGGGTGCTGGCGAACAAGGCGTCGATCGCCGCCAGGCTCGACCAGTACGGCGACGACTTCCGCGGTGACGCGCTGCGGGATGAGGTGGCGGAGACGTTCGCGGACCTCACCTGAACGCGTCGACGATGGAGCGGAGCGATGCGGTGAAGTCCTTGAACGAGTTGTAGACGGCGTGCTTCGCGATCTGCGGGTCCTTCTTCCGGAGGACGGCCTTGTGCAGTGAGACGAGCGCCGCTGCAAGCTCGTCCACCGGGTCGCCGTGAGGACTGCCGGCGTCGAACCCATCACGGAACGCCCGGTACCGGACCGGGTCGAGGTGGCGGGCGGTGGCGAACAGCGCGATGACGGTGTAGGAGAAGTACCCGGGCCGCGGGTCGGTCGCTGCGTACTCGTTGTCGATGGAGTATAGCTCGCCGTCATCGGTCAGGAAGAAGTTTGAGAGCTGGGCGTCCCGCAGGCAGACATCATCGTCCCACAGGTCGGTCAGGATGGCGGCGAGCCGTTTCCCGATCCGGTACGACTCCGCTGGCGGGCTGCCCGCCAGGTACGTCTCCAGGTCGGTGCCGGGCGCCTCCGCGAACTCGAGGCTGACACGGCCCTCGTAGAGGATGTCCGGCGCCCGCAGGTCGGTATCCGCGATAGCCTGGTGCAGCGCGTGCTCGTTCCGCATCCGTTCCGCCCGCGACGGGTAGTTCCACCGGCCCATCAGCAGCTCGGCGCAGAACAGGAAGAACGACATGACCGGGTGCCGTGAGTACACCTTGACGATGGTGTCGTCCGCGGACCGTACCACGAGGTTGGTGCTGCCGCCATCCATCCGGTCCCCGGCCTTCAGCTTCCCGGCGACGGTAGCGTCGAGCGGTTCGGGCGCCCAGAATCCTGTGACCGGCCGGAGCAACCGCCGCACCATCGCATCACCACTACGACGCGGCGCTTTTGAATCTTCGTCCTGCCAGCGGTACATATAAACGTGGGCGGTGCGGACGCCTCCACCATGGCACCGGGACAGACACTGCTGACCGTGGCGTGGGTGGCGGCCCCCGCCGTCGTACCGAACACTGCGGCA
>CAZAFX010000023.1:3517-6529 GCA_964484895.1 uncultured archaeon
TCGTGTTCGAGCGTGACGTACGCGTTCGGCGGCCGCATCCCGCTCGACGCTGGCCGCACATGGCGCGGCCGCCGCGTGCTGGGGGACGGCGTCACTGTCGACGGTGTCGCCGCGGGCGTCGCGGCCGGCATCCTGCTCGGGGCAGCGCTCAACGCGGCCCGGGGCGCCGTTGCATCGGCCACCGGCATCCTTCCCCCAGCCTTCCCGGCACCGGTCGCTGTCGCACTCCCGCTGGGTGCGCTGCTCGGTGACGCCGCGGCATCGTTCGTCAAGCGCCGGGTTGACGTGGCGCAGGGGCGGCCGTTCCCGGTTCTGGACCAGGTTGATTTCGCGCTGGGCGCAATCCCGGCAGTGTTCCTCGCCGCCCCGGTCTGGGCGGCAGGCGTCCTGACCCTGCCGGTGGTGGCCGGTATGGTCCTCCTCATCCCGCTCCTCCGGCTCGGCGGCAGCCGGCTCTACCACCGGGCAGGGTGGAAGGACGACCCGTGGTGACGGCGGCCGGTGCAGCCTGTTTTTAACTGTGGGGGCGGTAGACTGCCACCGCGGGCGGAAGACGATGGATAGTGATCACGAGAGTGCGAGCAGGGAGCGGATGGTGCCCCGGATGGCGGTCCTCGAGACGATGATCGAGCGCGGTCTTGGGGAGCTGAAGCGGAGCACGACCGGTCTCCTGCTATCCGCGTTCTCCGCCGGGCTCGACATCGGGTTCGGCCCGCTGCTGATGGCGGTCACTCTGGGGCTGACCGCGGGCGGCTACGGCGATCTCGGGACGGAGATGCTGCTGGCGAGCGCCTACGCGATCGGGTTCATCCTGGTCATCCTCGGCCGGTCTGAGCTGTTCACGGAACACACAGCACTTGCGGTGATGCCGGTGCTGGACGGGCAGGCGTCACCCCGCCAGCTCGGCCGGCTGTGGGGCATCGTCTGGCTGGGGAACGTGCTCGGCGGTATGGCGTTCGCCGCCCTGATCGCGGTGTTGCTGCCGTCCGCCGGTGCCGCCACACCTGGCATCTACGAGGTCATCGCCACGGTGCTCACGCACCAGACGACGACGGAACTACTCGTCGGCGGCATCCTCGCTGGCTGGCTGATGGGGCTGCTGGCGTGGATGCTAGCCGGCTCCGAACACACCATCGGCCGCATCGTCCTCATCTGGGCGGTTACGGGGACCATCGGACTGCTCCACCTCCCGCACTCCATCGCCGGGAACGTCGAGGTCCTGCTCGGCATGTTCACCACCACGGCCGTGACGGTTACGGACTACCTCCGGTTCCTCGTCGTCGCCACGGTCGGCAATGCGGTCGGCGGCGGCGTCTTCGTCGCCCTCCTCAAGTACGGCCACGTCAGCCGGGACGAGTGACGGGCCGGCGGCACGTTTTTCAATACCGGCCACCACCGCCGTCCCATGGAGGAACTGTTCCCGGGCGTCTACCGGCACGATGACACGCTGTACACGGAGAACGCAGCCCCCGGAGAGGCGGTGTACGGCGAGCAGTTGCGCACCGTGGACGGCACGGCGTACCGGGCCTGGGACCCGCACCGGTCCAAGGCCGCGGCCGCCATCACCAAGGGCCTCCAAACCTTCCCGGTCGACCGGGACGACGCCGTCCTCTACCTTGGCTCCTCGACCGGCACGACCGCATCCCATATCGCAGATGTCGTGTCAGGCGGCGCGGTGTACGCGGTCGAGTACAGCCCGCGCGTCATCCGCGACCTCCTCCGGCTGGCTGACAACCGGGCCAACATCGCCCCAATCCTCGGGAACGCCCGCACACCGGACGATTACTCCCCGTTCTGCGCCGCCGCCGACATCATCTACCAGGACGTTGCGCAGCAGGACCAGGCCGCCATCCTCGCTCGGAACGCCGACCGCTTCCTCCGGGATGGCGGCCACGCACTCCTTGCGGTCAAGGCACGGTCCATCGACGCCACCGCCGACCCTGCCGACGTCTTCACCGCCGTGAAGGACGACCTCCGCGACGCGTTCACCGTCGAGACCGGCATCAAGCTCGCACCGTTCCACGACGACCACCTGTTCCTCGTCCTCAGCTACCACGGGTAACTCCCGCGCCGAACCATTTTTAGGCCGCGGACCGCAGGCACATGCATGGACATCGCCGTCCTCGGGACAGGCACCATCGGCCGCGCGGTCGCCCGCGACCTGACGACCCACGACCGGGTCGACCACCTCACCGTCGTCGACCGGGACGCGGACGTCGCCACCGCGCTCGCCAATCGGCTGGACGGAGATGTCACGGCCGCCGCGGTCGATGTCACCGCCGACGACACGGTCGACGTCCTCGCACCGTCCGACGCCGCGGTCTTCACCCTCCCCACCCGCGCCGTCGACTACCAGGCGCTCGAACACGCGATTACCGCCGGTACGGACGTGGTCGACGTGCTCGAGGAGTACCACCGCGTCCCAAGCGCCGATGCCCCGGTCCCGGACGACATGACACCGGAGGCGTACGGCGACGCACTCCACCAACGGGCCCGCGACGCAGGTGTGACGGTGGTCTCGGGCTGCGGCCTCGCCCCCGGCATCACCAACCTCGCCGTCGCGGACGGCATCCGCACCCTCGACACGGCCACGGCGGCGACCGCCCGCGTCGGCGGCATCCCCGGCCGCGAGACGGCCGCCCAGCACCCGCTCCACTACGCGGTGACCTGGGCGCTCGGCCACGTCTGGCGCGAGTACGACGTCTCCACGGAGATCAAGGAGGACGGCGCGGTGAAGACTGTGGAGGCGCTCTCGGGCTACGAGCGGTTCACCTTCGACGCGTTCGGGCAGGACGCGGAGCTGGAATGCTTCGTCACCCCGGGAATGCCCAGTATCATCCACACCCGCCCCGAGCTGGATGATTTCGAGGAGAAAACGGTGCGGTGGCCCGGCCACCACGACAAGATCATGACCCTCCGTGAGCTCGGGCTGCTGGATGCCACCCCCATCGACATCGGCGACGCGCAGGTCAGCCCCGACGAGTTCCTCACCGCCCTCCTTGGCCCCCGCAT
>CAZAFX010000023.1:6539-6818 GCA_964484895.1 uncultured archaeon
GATCGCGACCTCGTCGTCATGTGGACCACGGTCACCGGCACCCACGACGGCACGCCCGCCACGGCCAACTACTACCTGTGGGAGCGCGGCGACCCCGCCACGGAGACGACGGCCATGCAGCGCACCACGGCCGCCCCCGCGGCCATCGTCGCCCGTCTCCTCGCCCGGGACCACATCGACGCGACGGGCATCCACGCCCCGGAGGACGCGGTCGGTCAGGACACCTACGAACAGGTCACCGACGCCCTCGCCGCCCGCGACATCACAATCGAAACCCGC
>CAZAFX010000023.1:6828-12411 GCA_964484895.1 uncultured archaeon
TAGGTGACCGTCCGCACGACTGTCGTCGTGTGTGACCGGTCCGACAGCGCGGCCGCAAGGTTCCCGTGGAACGCGTCAAGATCAGCGACCGGCAGGCTCGCCCCGGCCGCGTTCCGGTGCCCACCCGCCTCCCCGTCACCGGGCAGCGCCTCGCGCAGCACCGTGCCGAGGTTCACCCGGCCGCCCTGGCACCGTGCGGAGACCTGCGCCTCGTCGCCATGCGTGTTGACGACGACGTAGACCGTCTCCGGCGCGTCCAGCGACACCTGCGTCGCGATGCTCGAGTTGATATGGTAGTCGG
Organism: uncultured archaeon; assembly: GCA_964484895.1. GTDB lineage: Archaea > Nanohalarchaeota > Nanosalinia > Nanosalinales > Nanohalalkaliarchaeaceae > CAZAFX01. The sequence continues at coordinate 7,130 of CAZAFX010000023.1, forward strand.
AGTCGAACGTGAAGAACACCAGCCCCGCCGCCTCGTCGACCTCCCGGTCATCCTCGAACCGTTCCATCACCCGCTCGATCTCGCGCTCCATCATCCGCTGCTCCTCCTGCAGTGCCGCGTACCCGTCCTGCATCTCCAGCTCCTTCAGGCCGCCCGCCCCGACCAATGCGTCGTGCGCCAGCCCGGCACACCGGTCGGTGTCCCGGTACGGCTTGATGTTCAGCACCGCCGAGTACTGGCCGTACCGGCATCCCTTCGCCAGCTCCTCCTGTACGATATCGTCCGGGAAATAGTGCGGATACCGCTCCCGCAGCCGCTCGAACAGCGCCTCGTGCTCCGCCACCGCGAAGTCCTGTATCACGCCCAGCCCGGCGATCCAGTCCAGATCCAGCCCACACCGGCCAGCTACATCGTTACACAGCTTCGCGGCCGGCACGTACGCCTCCGGGTCGTCCACCCGTGGATTGACGTACACGGCATCGTCCGGCACCCCGTCAACGTTGTGGTGGTCGATGACCAGCAGTTCCACACGGTCCGCCAGCTCGGCCGCCCGCTCCGTATCCACGGCCATGTCGACCACGACGAGATGCGACACCGCCGCCTCCTCGATCACCCGCTCCACGCGCGGCCCGATCCGGTGCCGCCGGTTCTCGGGCACCACCACCCGGTCGGCCCCCCGCCCCCGCGTCTCCGCGAGCGCCCGGGACACGATCGCCGCCGCCGCGGACCCGTCCATATCCCAGTGCTGCACCACCAGCACCGTATCGTCCGCGTCCACTCCCTGCAGGTAGTCCACAGCCGCATCCTTCGCCGCCTCCACGCGCATGGCCCGCTCCGGGCGCCGCAGCTTTAAACCGGTGACCCGCCGCGTCAACGTTTAAGTGGCAGCCATCCAATGACGACGTATGCTCCGGCGGCTCGCGGTGGCGCTGATGCTCGGTGCCGCCACTATCATCCTTCGCGTGGCGGCCATATACTACCCGCGCCCGGAGCTCACGCTACTGTTCCGGACGGCTGCCGGCCTCACAGCGGTCTATGTCCTCGGAAAGCTGCTCGTGGAACCGATCCTCGTCCGCCACATCAAGGACCAGAAGACCCGGTACGTCGCCCGCAAGACGGTGTCGCTCGGCTCCCTCGCCGCCGGCCTCCTCGTCATCCTCACGGTCTGGGTGCAGAATCCCGCCGCCCTGTTCGTCGCGTACGGCCTCGTCGGCGCGGGCGTCGCCATCGCACTGCAGGACGTGTTCAAGAACATCGTCGGCGGCCTCACCCTGTTCCTCGGCGGCCCGTACGGCGTCGGCGACCGCATCGGCGTCGGCGACGTCCACGGCGACGTCATCGACATCGGCCTGATGTACACCCGCATCCTCGAGATCAAGGACTGGGTGCCGGCAGACCAGGCCACCGGCCGCATCGTCACGGTCCCCAACGGTGCGATCCTCGGCGACCCGGTCAACAACTACACGGCCAACAACTCCTTCCTCTGGGACGAGATCCGCATCCCGCTCACATACGACAGCGACTGGCAGACCGCCAAGGGGCTGTTCAGCGATATCGCGGAGGAGGAGACCGGCGAGATGGCGTCCCAGGCCGCAGACGAACTCACGGGCATCCGCCGCAAATACTACCTGTCCCGCCGCGACACCGACCCCCAGCTGTTCCTCGAGCTCACGGACAACTGGATTATCGTCCACATCCGCTACATCACCGACGTCCGCACCCGCCGCCAGCACCACAACGCCATCAGCACGGCAATCCTCGACGCCGTCGAGGACCACGACGACATCCGCATCGCCTCGGAGACCGTCGACATCGTCGGCTTCCCCGGCACCGACCAGCAGTAGCCGGCCGCCTACGCGTCCCGATACATCTCCGCTACATCTGCAGCCGCCCGCTCCAGGTCACCGCCGACAGCCGCCGCCCGGACCGGGATATCGCGGAACGCACGAAGCGGAAGATCTGCGTACTCCTCCACAATCGCGTCGTACGCACCGTCCGCATCGCCGGCCTGCGCAAGCATCCGCCGCCGCAGCCCGGGCGTGTCCTCTACATCGACCTTGAACCGGCCGAGCCGCTCAGACAGCGCAGTCCCGAGGTCGTCCGGCCGGCATTCGTTGACGTCGGTGAGGATGACCGGCGCCGCCAGCTCATCCTCTGCATACCCCCAGATTTCGTCGAAGACGCCGTACATCTCCGGGGCGACACTGTCCGCTTCCGCATCCGGAAACACCTCGTAGATATCATGGAGCAGCACGGCCCCGTCACGCTCGCCGGCCGCCTGCACGGTCTCCTGGAACAGCGCCCGGTTCCACTCCCGGACAGCATCCTCCTCCGCGCGCTCCTTCCGGGCCGTCCAGGACGCCTCCGTTTCACCCGGAAGCACACCGACGGACGCCGATCCGACCTCCGTTCGGGACCCCCACGACCGGTCGTCGATCGAATACAGGAATCCCGTCTCCGCACCGAGCGCATGCGCGATACTCCTTGCGTACGTCCCGCTGTCACCGGTCACCGTGTACACCGGTGGCCGCGCCACAGCTGCACCCCGGTCACCGCGCAGACAGTCCCGCACATACCGGACAGCATCCTGTTCTGCATCCTCCACAGGAAGCGCGTCGATATCCATCTCCCCCTCGTAGCCCTGGCCGTGCACGGTCAGCTCCGGCGGGGTAAGTGGACCATCATCCGGATAGGTCTCCGCATCCGCGAGCGGGCTCTCCACCGTTACAAAATCACGTTCACCGGTCGCGACCACCCCATCGAAGGCCTGATCCATCCGCATCACCAACACATAATGTTGTCACAGGAAAGTAACTATTAAAAACGTGCTGCCGTGGCTAGACGGTCACCGGCACGACCACGTCGTCCTCACCCACGATGAACCGCGGGTCCAGCCCGATCACCCGGTCGCCCCGCCCGCCACCGCCGTACACCTCGTCCATCTCCAGCACGCGCTCGTCCACCACCGCCCGCAGCCCGGTGCCGACCGGCGGCACCCCGCCGATCTCGTACCCGGTCGCGTCCGCCACCTCGTCCGGCTCCGCCATCCGCACCGCGTCCGCCAGCAGCACCTCCTTCAGCCGCCCGGTGTCCACCTGGTCCGGCCCCCGCACCACCACCAGCACCGGCTCCCCGTCCACCATGAACACCAGGCTCTTGATGATATGCTCTACATCGGTATCAAGCGCCCGCGCCGCGTCCTGCGCCGTCTCTGCCGATGCGGGCGTCTCGATGAACTCGGCCTCGATACCATGCTCCGCACAGAACAGCTCCAGCTCGTCCATACCTCTCTGTACGCGGCAAAGAGATAAAAACAGCCCGCCGGCTCACGCCGGGTCGAACCCGAACGCCACCGACCGGCCCCGGAACGACGCCTCACCCCGGTGCTCGCCGTCGACCGCACCGGTCTCCAGCTCCGCGACCGTCACCTGGCCGGTGATGTACTCCCGCCATTCCTCCATGACATCGGCGTGCCCGTCCACGGACAGCACGATGGGGTCACCGACCTCCAGCCCGGCATCCTTCCGCGCCTCCTGCGCGTGCCGCACCAGCTCCCGCACCAGCGCCTCCTCCTCCAGCGCGTCGGTCATCTCGGTGTGCAGGTAGACGTCGCCGCCCCGGAACGCCTCGCCGGCAAGGTCGCCGGCCGCCTCCTCCCGTATCTCCACATCCGCCAGCCGCACCTCGTGGTCGTCCAGCTCGATCTCCTCCAGGTCCTGCAGCTGCTCGATCTGGTCGTGGTCCAGCTCCCCGACCAGCCGTGCCACCTCCTCGGCGTCGTCCCCGAACCGCGGCCCCAGACTGCTGTAGTCGGGCTCGGCCACCAGCCGCGTCCGGACGTCGCCGAACGCCACCTCCTTCACGTTCGCCCTGTCCTTCACGACAGCGGCAAGCCGCTCCACCGCACCCTGCACGTCACTCGGCACCGAAAGCGTTATCTTCGGCAGCGGCCATCTCAGATTCATATCTTCGCGGTCGCGGAGGACATGCACGGTCTCGACCAGCTCCCGGACGACGGCTATGTCCTGCTCCAGGTCGGCGTCGATCCGTGCCGCGTCCTCCTCGGGGTACCGCGCCATGTGCACGCTCGGCTCGTCCCCGAACAGGTCCTGGTACACCCGCTCGGTCACGTGCGGCATGACCGGAGCGGCCAGCAGCGTCGCCTGCCGCAGCACATGCCGCAGCGTCCACGCCGCGGCGTCGTCGCCCTGCTTCACCCGGTCCCGCACCAGCTTCAGGTACCACCGCGACAGGTCCTCCAGCACCAGCGCCTCCCAGTCCCGACAGAACTCGTGGTGGTGGCAGGTATCGAACAGCGCCGCCGCGTCCTCCACAAGGTTGTGGGTGCGCGACAGGATCCACCGGTCCTCCGGCCGCAGCTCCTCCTCCTCCGAGGGTGCCTCCACCGCGTCCGGCGCGTGCTGCAGCGCGAACTGCGCGGTGTTCCAGTAGACGTTCACCAGCCGCCGGGTCTCGTCCCGCATCTCGTCCAGGTCGACCTTCGCGTTGTCCCACTGCTTCGAGTTCTCCAGCACCCAGAACCGCGGCACGTCCGCCCCCAGCTCGTCCATCACGTTCTGGGGGTCGATGACGTTGCCGACGGACTTGGACATCTTCTTCCCCTCCTCGTCCAGCACGAAGGCCTGCAGGCACACCTGGTCGTACGGCGCCTCGTCGAACATCGTCACCCCGCAGAACATCAGCGAGTAGAACCAGCCCCGGATCTGGTCGGAGCCCTCCACGATGAAGTCCATCGGATGCATGTCCTCGAACGGCGCGGACTCGAACGGGTAGTGCACGGACGCGAACGGTGCACACCCCGAGTCGCACCAGACGTCGATGTTGTCCGGCACCCGCTCCATCGCGCCCTCGCAGTCCGCCCGCTCGCACGGCCACGTCAACGGGTCGACGTGGTGCTTGTGCGGGTCGAAGTCGTCCGGCAGCTCCCCGACCAGCGTCTCCAGCTGGTCGAACCCCCGGACCACGGTCCGGTCCTCGCAGGCGGAACACTCCCACACCGGCAGCGGGATACCCCAGTAGTTCTGCCGCGAGATACACCAGTCGTGGGCGTCCTCCAGCCAGTTCCGGAACCGCTTCGCCCCGGCCCGCTCCGGGTACCAGTCCACGTCCGCGTTCTCCGCCAGCATCCGGTCCTTGATGGTATCGATAGACAGGAACCACTGCCGCGCCGCCCGGTAGATGATGCGCGACTTGCACCGCCAGCAGTGCGGGAACTCGTGCTCCACCTGCTGCGCGAAGAACAACGCCCCCACGTCCTCCAG
>CAZAFX010000024.1:0-5157 GCA_964484895.1 uncultured archaeon
CGTCGTGGATAATATGAACGAGTTCATGCAGCTGCTGGAGGAGGCGTCCGAGGCGTCGATCGAGGAGGACGTGTCCCACGATATCGGGCAGCACATCGTCGACCCGCTCACGGACCGGATGGAGAAGCTGGTGGATACGAACGAGAAGATGCTGGATGGGCTGAGCAGCCTCGGTGAAGGCATCGACCAGCTGGATGAACGGATGAAGCGGATGTACGCGTCCCAGCGCGAGGAGTCGTTCTCGGGGCGGTCGTCGCGCCGCCGACGCCGCCGCTCGTCGGGGTCGCAGCAGGATGAGGGCCGGTCGCGGTCACAGTGACCAGGCCGGGTCGGAGGCGTTCTATGATGGGAGATGCGCGGAGGCGGCACGGCGTGACGCCGGTGCTGGCGATCATGCTGCTGTTGATGATGACGGTGGCGTTGGCGGGGGCGGCGTTCACGTGGTTCGGTGATGTGCGGTCGGGGCTCATCGACCGTGGTGATGACTTCGAGAGCCGGTTCGCGGTGGTGCAGAAGGAGTGCCGGGCCGACCCGGGCGGCGTGAACAACGTGGTTGAGCTGTCGCTGCAGAATACCGGTCAGGAGGATGTGGCGGGGACGCAGGTGAGCCTGTTCCTTGACGACGGGGAGGGGGAGCTGAACGTGACCGTGACGGAGATGGACTGGTCGCGGTACAACTTCACCCGTGCCGGCGGGTTCGACTCGGTGACGGTGAACCTGACGGCGGCGGCCGCGGAGACGCACTCGGACTTCCTCCGGCCGGCGTCGTTCTACACGATACGGCTTGAGTTCGCGGACGCGGGGGTCTCGGTGGAGGCGGGGAGCTGCGTGGCACAGTAGCACGGTCTGCGGAGGAAGACGTGCTGTTCGCGGCGGATTGCCAAGGTTTTTATGCGAGTGCGGGGATGGTCCGTGTATGGGTCGGGGACGGACCGGGCAGACGCAGGTGTTGACGGCGGTCTTGCTGGGCGGTATCCTTGTGTCGGGCATCGCGGCCGCGTACGTCTGGGGGCTGCCGATTCTGCGGAAGAACCAGGATATCAACAACGCAGAGGCCTCGCTGCAGAGCATGCGACAGCTGGCGTCCGGTGTGACGAGCGTCGCCCAGCAGGGGGGGTCGCGCAGCGTGACGATGAACCTCGGGGACGGCTCCCTGCAGATTGACCCGGCGAACGATACTGTGACGTATACGGCTGTGACGCGTGGGGCGTACGTGTCGACGCAGCGGTGGGTGCCGCTGAACGAGAACGATATGCAGGGGGTGAACGATGACGGCGCGCTCAATCTGTCGGAGTACGGCGTGCGTGGTGCGGACCGGCCGGTGCTGCTTGTAGGGACGGCGGCGCAGGGGAACGACGCGTTCGTGACCCGGTACCGCATCGTGAGCCGGCTGATGGAGGACCCGACGTCGGCGCAGACCTACCGCATCGACCTCGTGGGGAGCGGGAGCTTGGACGTGTCGGGCGGCAGCCAAGAGGTGGTGCTGCAGCGTGGGGAGACCGAGACCGTGCCGGGCGCCGGGGTCGATGGCGGTGTGCTGAACCGGGTGCAGGTGCGGATACGGGTGTCCTGACATGGATGCAGCACGGAGTGGACAGTACACGATCATAGAGCAGGTCATCCTGTTCGGTGCAGGGATATCGATTGCGCTGGGGTTCCTCGCGGCGTTTCAGGGGATCGGGGCGGATGTCCAGGCGGGGACGGCGGATGCACAGACGCGGCTGCTGTCGAAGTATATCGCTGCGGGCGCGGTCGAGCTTGTGGAGAGCGGGGCCGAGGGGACGGTCCGGCTGTCGGTGCCGTCGTCGGTCGCGCAGCAGGACTATGCGATACAGCTGGATGACAGCGGGGTATCGGTCGTGACGCGGGAGGTCCGGCACACGTCGTCGGTGTACGGGCTGGCGGCGACGGTCGACCTGTCCGGCATTCAGGAGTCGGGGCCGCCGACCGTAGCATTGAAACGTGCGGAATCGCAAGTCAGGCTGGAGCGGGAGTGACGATGCCAATCGATATGAGTGCGTTGATCAAGCGGCTGCGGGAGGCGAAGCAGGCTGAGGCAGACGCGGAGCGGGCGGAGGCAGGAGCGCAGACGGTCGTCGTTGAGCAGCCGGAGATGGTGCAGCAGCAGGAGGGTGGAGAGCCCGTCGATGATGAGGAGGCGGACGATGATGAGGAGATGGAGGGGGAGGCGGACCGCGTCGATCTTGAGCCGCACAGCGAGGGCAAGTCGTACCACTGGGAGGAGAAGGAGAAGGAGGCTATCGAGGAGGCTGACACGGGTGAAGAGGTGGAGGATGTCGATATCAAGTATCCGCTGGTGCCGGACGACCCGGGACCGGATGACACGGTGTTCGCGTGGGCGCATATCCGGTACCGGCCGGACGAGGAGGACGTGGTCTACGAGCTGCACGAGCCGGACCTGAGTGACCGGATGCTGGAGGTGCTGGATCAGGTGGAGGAACGGTTGAAGGAATCGCTTGACGTTGACTTCGGGTCGATGAAGCGGGAGGAGGCGAAGGAGTACCTGCAGCAGAAGATCTCCCGGATGCTGAGCGGGAAGGAGTTCCGGCTGTCGCAGGAGGAGCAGGAGATCATCGAGTATTACGCGTTCCGGAACTTCGTCGGACTGGGCAAGATTGAGCCGCTGATGAAGGACAAGTACGTGGAGGATATCTCCTGTGACGGCCACGGCATCCCGGTCTACGTCTACCACCGGAACCCGAAGGTGGGCAGCGTGGCGACGGACGTGGTGTTCGATGGTGAGGAGGAGCTAGACGCGTTCGTGCGGAAGCTGGCGCAGCGGTGCGGACGGTCGGTATCGATGGCGGAGCCGCTGGTGGACGGGTCGCTGCCGGACGGAAGCCGTGTGCAGGCGACGCTCGGGACGGATATCGCGCGGCGCGGGTCGAACTTCACCATCCGCCGGTTCACGGAGGACCCGCTGACTCCGGTCGATATCATGGAGTTCGGGACGGTGGACGCCGCCATGCTGGCGTACCTGTGGATGGCGATCGAGAACGGGAAGAGCATGCTTATCGCGGGGCCGACGGCGGCCGGCAAGACCAGCCTGCTGAACGCCCTTTCCCTGTTCATCCCGCCCGGCCTGAAGATCGTGTCGATCGAGGACACGCCGGAGCTGCGGCTGCCGCACCCGAACTGGGTGCCGGAGGTGGCGCGCAGCGGGTTCGGGTTCGGGGAGACCGAGTCCGGTGAGGTCACGCTGGACGACCTGTTGAAAGAATCGCTGCGGCAGCGGCCCGACTACATCATCGTCGGCGAGGTCCGTGGCGAGGAGGCGTACATCCTGTTCCAGCAGATTGCGACCGGGCACCCGGGGATGTCGACCATCCACGCATCGTCGCTGGACAAGGTGATGGACCGGCTGACGACGCGCCCCATCAACCTGCCGGGATCGCTGATCGAGAACCTGGACCTCATCGTGTTCATCAAGCGCGTGCGGCGGCGCGGCCAGTACGTGCGGCGGGTGGAAGCGGTGTACGAGCTGGAAGGGTTCGACGAAGACCGCGAGGAACCGATCGTGAACAAGCTGTTCGAGTGGGATGCGGCCGCGGACAGCTTCGATATCGTTTCGGACAGCAGCGTGCTCGCGCAGATTGCGGACGACCGCGGGGTGCAGCCCGGGACGATGCAGACGGAGATAGCGCGGCGGAAGCAGGTGGTGCAGTGGATGGCGGACCGGGATATCACCCATTATACGGAGGTCGGCCAGGTCGCCTCGAACTACTACCGGAACCCGGAGCGGCTGCTGGAACGGATCGAGGACGAGGTGTAGCCGGCGATGCCGGACGAGGACCGGGGCGCCTACGTCGACTTCGCTGAGCGGGCCGCTGGCGGTGTGGCCACGGCGCTGGAAGGGCATCTCCCGAGCCTGCAGGACGACCTGATTATGGCAGATATGGGGTACTCGCTGCACGAGTACCTGTCGATGGCGGTGTTCTCCGCCGGCCTCGTCTTCCTCGTGGCCACACCGGCCATCAGCATGATCGTGGGGGTGACGACGGGCTCGGTGCAGGGCATCGTGTCCGGCCTGATCATGGGGCTGTTCATCAGCCTGTTCATGTCGGTGGCGGTGTTCATGGTGTTCTACATATACCCGTCGATGGAGGTGTCGCGGCGGCGGACGAATATCGACAACAACCTGCCGTTCGCCACGATGTACCTGTCCACCATCGCCGGGACGGGGACACCGTCGGCGGCGCTGTTCCAGCTGCTGGGATCGTTCGACGAGTACGGGGAGGTATCCCGGGAGTCGCAGAAGATTGCACGGGACGTCTACAACTTCGGCGCAGGGACGACCCAGGCCCTGCGGGGTGCAGCGCAGCGGACGCCGAGCGACAAGTTCCGGGAGCTGCTGTGGGGGATCAACTCCATCATCACGACGGGCGGCGACCTCCGCAGCTACCTGCGGGAGAAGTCGGAGGCGTACATGGCGGACTACCGGCGGAGCCTGGACAAGTTCACCGACACGCTGTCCCTGCTCGTGGAGATGTATATCACGCTGGTCATCGTCGGCTCGGTGTTCCTCATCATCATCACCACCATCATGTCAGCGTTGAGCGGGACGGAGGCGTCGCTCCTCATCGCCATCCAGCTGTTCACGGTGCTGTTCCTGCTGCCGATTGCCGCTGTCATGTTCATCGTGATCGTCAAGGGGGTGTCACCCCTGGAGTGATGCGCGATGCTTGACGACCTGCTGGAGGACATGGACCGGAAGCAGCAGATGGAGATCGCCTCGTTCGGGGCCGGCGGCGTTCTCCTTCTTGTCGCCATCCTGCTGTACGTGCAGGGGCTCCGCCCGATCGGCGGGGCGCTGTTCGTCGCGGGGATGGTCATCTCGGCGCTGCCGTACGCCCTCTACGTCTACTTCCGCGGGAAGAAGTACCGGCAGATGGAGGACGAGTTCCCGGCGTTCCTCCGGAGCCTGTCGGAGTCGATCAAGAGCGGGATGGCGTTGCCGCAGGCGTTTCAGCAGGCGTCGAAGACGGATTACGGCCGGCTGAACGAGGAGGTGGAGCGGGGGCGCACCAGCTGTCGTGGGGCATCCCGTTCCCGGAGGTGATGGAGCGGTTCTCCAGGAGGATGGAGGACTCGCCCGTTATACACCAGTCGGTGTCGATCCTGCTCCAGAGCTTCGCG
>CAZAFX010000024.1:5167-12321 GCA_964484895.1 uncultured archaeon
GATGGAGCGGTTCGCCGACCGTGTGACCGGATCAGGCCTGATCCGGCGGAGCGTGTTCATCGTCCTGCAGAGCTACGAGTCCGGAGGGAACATCTCGGAGACGCTGGATGCAATCGCGCAGAACGCGGCGCGGATCAAGGAGGCGGAGCAGGAGAAGAAGTCGGTGCTGATGCAGCAGGTGTATATCATCTACGCTATCTACTTCCTGTTCCTTATCATCGTGCTCGCGCTGTTCGTGCTGCTGAACTCGTTCATCCTCCAGTTCAGCGGGGGCGGCCTGTTCATCGAGGGAGAGGTCACGAACTTCTGCCAGACGGCCCTTGCACGGCCGGTCTGCTCGCTGTGCCCGGTGTTCGGGCTCGGTGACGCGGGCGCGAAGATATGCTACTACAAGGGCCTGTTCCTCCTGATGATCGTGATCGGCGGCATCTTCAACGGGCTCGTCGCCGGCGAGATCGTGGAGGGGAAGGTGTCGGCCGGGGTGAAACACTCGCTTATCATGGCGCCGTTCGGGCTCATCATCTATATCGTGTCCATCACCGCCATCATCCCGCTTTTCACCGGGTGACAACGGATGACGCAGCGCCACTGCCGGCACGGCCAGATCAGCATCGACTATATCGCCGGCGCCATGGTGTTCTTCGGCGCCGTCCTGTTCCTCGTCTCGTCAGTCCTGAACACGGTCCCGCAGTTCACCGCGAACCAGGAGATATCGGAGGCCGAGCTTACCGCCTGGGGGATGACGGAGGTGCTGCTCCACGATGAGGGGTGGTGGGCAATCGGGAACGCCAACGGCACCGACTGGCAGACGGACGCCCACATCAGCGGGGTCGAGGTCGTCGGGCTCCGCACCGGCGACGACCTCTCTCCGGCGAAGCTTGACGCCTTCCTCTCCCTCAACTACGCGACGCTGAAGGACGCGTTCGGTACGGACATGGAGTTCAGCATCGATGTCAACGAGTTCGTGCCCGTCGACACCTACCGGCGGTTCACGGTCGGCGCCGACCCGCCGGACTACCTGACGCCGCCCGGCGACCTCGCCGCCGGCGAGACCGTGCACTACGGCTCGTTCCGCGTCGATGGCGCCGAACGGTACGTCCTCCTCGCCGACCAGCTTGGCTGGTACAACAAGCTGTACGTCAGCGGTGACTGGGACTTCACGTCCAGCACGGTCCACAACCTCACGGAGACGCAACTCCTGCAGGTGCAGGACGCCGTCTACCGCGCCCCCGCGGCCAACACCCAGGTCAGCGACGGGAAACTGCTCGTGCTGGAGCGGGAGATAGACCAGGTCGGCGCCATCCCGGACGAGAGCGTCGGGAACATCGTCGCCATCAACCGGTTCGCCGCAGGAAACGACCGCATCTTCCGGTTCGATGTCCAGGTGTGGCGGCCAGCATGACCCGGAGCGGCTACCTCCACGCGCTGGAAGGCGTCATCGCCGCGCTCATCGTCGTCTTCTACCTGACGAACATCGTCACGGTCCCGGCGACGACGGACTGGACGCCCACCCACGTCGCACAGGAGTCGGAGGACGTCCTCCGCGCGATGGACCAGGCCGGCGTCCTCGACCGCATCATCCTCCGCGGCGACCGTGACAGCTTCAACGCCCTGATGGGGCGGCTCGACAGCTCCCTGTCCTACTATCTCGCCCTTGACGACATTCCGAAGGCGCATATCGACACCGGCGTGCTCGTCAACAGCACGCACACGGTCGCGGCATCGTCCACCCAGGGGAACTGGACGGACGGCAGCGGGCTCGGCGGGTCGGAGGCCGGCTACCGCCACGGCAACCTCTCCACGGTCGGGATCGGTGACGTCCCGTTCGCCCTGACGGACACCGTATACAACGGCATCCGGCACTACACGGCCGCTCACATCGATGTTGACGGCGACGACGTCTACGAGGGGCCGTACGGCTTCAGCGACCGGTTCTGCACGAACGGCGCGGTCTGCTACGAGCTTGCACCGTTCAACACGACAGTCCGGCTGTACAACGCCACTGCCACGGAGCGGCTGGCCGGCAGGCTGGGGAACGTCTCGCTGGGGGAGCGCCGCGTCAGCGTCGACGTGGGGACGGTCAACCCTGCGGTCGAGGACCATCACAAGTTCGACGCGCTCGTCGCATACCGGTGGAACAGATCGGAGCTTACCGCCTACCAGGACGCGCTCGAGGCGTTCCTCAGGCAGCAGGGGCTGCTCATCGTCACCACCAACGTGGCCCAGCGCACGTTCCGGCCGGGCACGGTCTTCAACGACACGCTCAACTTCCGGTACCGCACCGGGTTCTCCCTGCTCAACACGCCGGGCGATACCACGAACCTGCTGTACAGTCCGCACGGAGCCGGGAACGCGTCGTACACGGCGAACAACTACTACCTCGCCACCACCATCACCGTGACAGATGTCGTCGACCGCGGCACCCATGACGAGGCCCGGTTCGCGCTGCGCGGCGACCGCATCCGCGCCAACATCAGCGACCCGGACGTCGATGGGACCGATGAGGTGGCCTTCGGGACGGAGTCGTTCGAGACGTTCTACGATGTCGGTGATCGCGTCTATCTCAAGGGGAATGCGTACGGGATCAGCGCCGTCACCCCGCTCCGGCTGAACCCGGATGGCCAGCAACGGTTCGACCGGTTCGGCACCTTGCGGATCGCGGCGGACTACCACGCGACGAAGATGCGGGAGCCACGGTTCAACACGAGCCTGTCGGACACCCAGGCGCCGTACACGGACCAGTACCAGAACCGGAGCGACATCACCCCGTCGTCCTACAGCAGCGGCCTCGTCGGGACGGAGTGCGCGTTCGATACCTACCCCTACCGCAAGGGCACGATACCAATACTCGGCGACAGCCACACGTTCATGCTCATCAACTTCGAGGTCGAGGCCCCGTGCAACGACTACTACGAGTTCGTCTACGTCGACCTGAACCAGGACGGGGATGTCAGCGACGACGCCGACGCCACCGGCCCCGGCACTTCAGGGGAGGGACCGTTCCAGGCGGGGGACACGCTCACGATCAACGACAAGTCCTTCACCGTCGACCCGTATCAGGATGGGACCGGCCTCGCCCTCAAGCGGCAGGGCCCGCGCATCGCCGGCGAGGTCCCCGTCAACCGCGGGGTGGTCGCTGGCAGCGGTACGACCGCACTCATCGGCCGGTCCCGGCTCGGCCACGACGACGCACACCTCCTCACGTCGCTCGCCGAGGCACCGACCGCCGACCGGTTCACCCGGCTCCGTGAGTTCGGTGACACCGCCCTCGGATACGCATATACATCATCGACAGGTGGGGAAAACCCGTTCTCGTACACCATCGACTCGGTGTGGTGGCAGCAGTGAAGCGGCAGGCGCAGTTCTTCATCATCACTACCGTCCTCGTGGCGGGCGGCCTGTTCGCCATCACCAACACGTTCGCCTCGTCCGTCACCACCAGCTACGACTCCCTTCTCCGCAGCCACGACACGGCAGTGCTGCGGAACGTCGCCGACCGGATTGAGGCGGAGTGGTGGAGCACCGACTGGCGGTTCCGCACCGGCGTCGTCGTCCAGGAACGCGCCGGCAAGTATCTCACTGCACAGACTGTCCCCGTCACCCTCGACATACCACGCAGCACGCTACAGCACAGCTGCGACGGTCTCCGCGTCATCGACGACGGCCGGCGGATGCCCTGGGTCAACACCACGCCGTGCAACATCGAGACGTACAGCAGCGACTCGACCGCCGTCGCCCGGTACACCATGGACGCCGGGACCGGCCAGTGGGTGAACGACTCCACGGACTTCGGCTACAACGGCTACCGCGGCGGCACGGTGCTCTCCGAGGCGGCCGACCCCGACCGGGTGACCGGCCGCGTCCGCGGCGCCCTCAGGTTCGATGGCGACGACGACATCGTCCGCATCCCGGAACCCCGCAACATCCGGTTCACGGATGCCGTCACCGTCACGGCCTGGCTCCGGCCCACCACCGTCAGCACGAGCCAGCAGTGGCTCGTCGAGCAGGACAGCGACACCGTCACGGGCGCCATCGACACCGGCAGCGGCGACCCCGTGTTCCGCCTCAACGCCGGCGGCGCGGTCACGACGCTCCAGGGAACGACCCCGCTCTCTACCGACACCTGGCACCACCTCGCTATGACCTACAACGGCACACACATGGCCATCTACGTGGACGGCAGCCCGGCCGGCGTCCAGCCCAAGACGGGCGACCTCGCCGACACGAACGGCTTCTACTTGGGCGGCGATGAGCCGGAGGGACAGGACTACTACAGCGGCCGGCTCGACGACGTCCGCATCTACAACCGAACCCTTCCCACCCCACAGATCGCGGGCATCGCCCGCGGCGGCATCGGACTCGACATCGGCGTCAACCTGACCCCCGCCGAACGCGAGTCCGACCTGTACGTCTACCATGGAAACTTCGGGGCCGACGACCCCGGCTACACCGCAGCCGATCTCCAGGACGCCGGATTCGCGTCACCAGACGACCGTCCGACGGTCCTGCAGGTGACCCCGACCCGGACGCGCGCGGAGATCATCCAGAAGATCCGCGGCTACATCGCCGAGTTCAACGACGAAATCGGTGCCACCCTCGAATACCAGGAACAACCGGGATGCGATGCCATCGTCATCCGCTCGCCCACCACCACGATCGGCCGCGAGATCTGCTGACCTCAGAACTCCTCCACGTACGCGACCTCGTCCTCGTCAAGCTCCAGCTCCTGCACAAGGTCGGCCTTCACCCCGGCGTCGCGGAACAGCAACTGGAGGAACGGCAGCATGTCCGCCGCGTCGGAGACCGACACGTGCAGCGCCGCACCGACCTTCTCCCCGATCGCCTCCCGCGTCGCCCGTGCCGCCCGGCTTCGTCCCATCTGCTTGATCCGCGACGGGTACTGGTACTTCGTCCATCCACCGTATTTTTCCTCCTTTGACAGCGCCACGCCCACGGTCATCAGCCCGTACACGTACTTCAGCAGCCCCCACTGCTGCCGCGTCACCATCCGCCCACGGAATACATCCGCCCGGGACAGCCGGTCGAACGCCCGCTGCCGGTCACCGGGCCGCGTGTACTCCCGCGGCACGTTCTCCCGCACCCACTGGAACAGGTCGTCATACCCCTCCGACAGCCCGTCCGGCGCGTCGGACGCGGTCGCCGCGGTCTCGGTCTTGAAGATGATCTTCAGCGCCTCGAAGATATCCCGCTCCGTCTCCCGGTAGCCCAGCGCCGCCACATCGTCCTCCGTCACCCGGCCGCCGCCCGCAAGGCTCTCCAGGTCGTTGATCGCCGACCGCATATCACCGTCCGCCCGGCGCGCGATCGCCTTCATCGCCCCGTCATCGTACGCGACCTCCTCCGCCTCGCAGATCTCCCGCAGCCGCGCTGCGATTGAGTTCGTATGCACATTCCCCAGCTCGACGGTCTTGCACTTGTTCCGGATGGTGCGCAGCCCCGACGCGTACGCATCGTTCGCCGTCAGCACCATCGGATGCTTCGTCCCGTCCAGCAACGCCGTGATGATCGACTTCCCACCGCGGTCCGCCTGCCCCAGCCCGTCGACCTCGTCCACCAGCAGCAGCTTCCGCTTCCCGGTGAACGACCGCCGCGTCGCCGCCTTCTCCAGCCGGTCCTGCACCCCCTGCTTGGTCCGTGCATCGGACGCGTTCGTCTCGAACAGCTCCATGTCAAGATCGTTCGCCAGCGCATGCACCAGGGCAGTCTTCCCGCAGCCCGGCGGCCCGTGCAACAGCAGTGCGCCGTCCCCCGGCTCCCAGCCCGCGACCCACTCCCGCACCTCCTCGACCGCCTTGCTGTGCCCGCGGAAGTCGTCGAGCGTCTCCGGCCGGTACCGCTCCGCCCACATACCCTCCGACGCGGCTGCAACATTTAAACCACCGGCTGTGGGCGCCACCTTCTTTAACCGCCGCGCCCACACCGTCACCATGTCCCGGCGTGGCGTGTCCCCGGTCCTCGGCGCCGTCCTCATGGTCCTCATCGTTACCGGCATCGCGACGGGCGTCGTCCTCCGCGTCGAGGGGGTCCGCGACATCGTCATAGGGAAGACGGAGCAACCACGGCTCGAGACCATCAATACCACCTGCACCGCCGACCGCGTCACCTGGTGGATACGCAACGACGCCCCGCACCGCGTCGACGCCACCGCCGCCGACCTGTTCATCAGCCGCGACGGCACCCTCAACACCACCGCATCCCGCACCGGCCTCACGGTCACCGCCGCCTTCACCGCTCCCGACACCGCCGGCCGCCTACAGGTCGCGCCCGGCCGCCCGCTCCGCATCGGCCGCACCTACGACCTCCAGCTCGTCATGGGCGACGCCGACGTCCGCAGCCGCTGCCGCGTCGGCCAGCAATGGTGGGACGCCGGCTGGCCGCACCGCCGCACCATCCGCAACACCACCGCTGACACCACGCTCAACGTCACCCTTGACGCCACCCCGCTCCGCGATGCCCAGCGGCTGCGACCGGACTGCGGCGACGTCCGCCCCGTCCACGACGGTTCCGTCATCCCCCACCGCGCCGTCCGCTGCGACACCGCCCTCTGGCTCCACGTCAACGCCACCCGGACCGCGCCCGGCGATACCTACCTCTACTACGGGAACCTCCAGGCCACATCGGCGGCCCGGCCCACCCTTGACTACGCCGCGACCAACGGTTCCGCCGTGCTCGGCCCGGAAGAAACCCTCCGCGTCCCACAGTAACACCGGCTCGCGTGAGCAGCTGGCCGTCACTCGATGTCGGCCAGCTGCGCCAGGAAGCTCTCCAGCTGCACGTCCGGTGAGCCGCCCTCGACGATGCGGAACTCGTACTCACCCATCTCCTGCAGCATCGTCAGCTTGCCCTGCTCGGAGATATCGAGCTCGTAGATCTCCCGGTGGATCGCCTTCAGCACGTCCTGCCCGTCCAGCCCCCGGTCGATCATCAGGTCGGACAGCGCGTCCCGCGCGTCCTGGAACGACCCGGACAGCGCGTCGGACAGGATCTCCTTGACCTCGCCGGGCCGGAGCGACGCCGCGATCTGGAACACCGTCTCCTCCGTGATATCCTGGTCGTTGATGGCGGCGGCCTGCATCACGTTCGTCACCTTCCGCAGGTCGCCGTCGGACACGGTGAGGAGCGCGTCGACGCCG
>CAZAFX010000025.1:0-5522 GCA_964484895.1 uncultured archaeon
ACCGGGAAGCGGTACTGCATCAACTCCGTCGCACTCGAATTCGACGAAGAGAATACGGACGGAGCTGATTCGAGCACGGCCGAGTAGGCCGTGCGCTGCACCAACTCCGTCGCACTGGACTTTGAAAAGGACGATTGAGCCTACTGTGCGGCGCTCCTGTTACACGGCGAGCATCGGGTAGAGGGCGATTCCGGCGCCGATGAGGGTGAGGAGGGCGGCGCCGATGATGCTGCCGAGGCGGACGAAGCCGCGGATGTCTTCCTGGTCGGTGTGGAGGTGTTTGAGGCCGAGGCGGGCGCGGGTGCCGCGGAGGTACCAGCCGTCGATCTGGGCGGGCTGGTCGAGGAGTTCGTCGACCTTGCCGATGGAGAACAGGAGGTTGCCGATGACGGGGAGCCAGGACTCGTAGTTGAGGTAGATGAGGCCGGTGTCGTCGCGGAGGAGCATGTCCTCGGAGAAGATGTAGCCGGGGATGCCCTTGCCGGCGAGTTCGCCCTGGAGCTTGACGGGCTGGCCGCGGACGGGGGAGGCGTAGATGTCGGCCATGAGGTCGAGGACGGTTGCCTCGCGTGGCTGGCCGGTCGGGTATTTGTACAGGGTGCGGCCGGTGAGGCCGATGCCGAAGGCGGCGAGCCAGCCGCCGAAGCCGTGGAAGGGATTGAGGGGGAGCAGGCCCTGCCAGACGGCGGCGAGGTAGGCGAGGGGGAAGCCGAGGGTGAGGACGGCGGGGAGTGCGAGGGCGGAGACGTCCTTGAGGAAGTTGGCGCGGAGGCGGCCGTGGTCGATGTCGATGCCCTGGCGGATGCGGTCGAAGTCGAACAGCGGGTCGCGGGTGAACCGGGAGAGGCGGCGGATGCGTTTGGCGGTGAGCGGGTGGGTGGAGTGGAGTTCGGATATCTTCGCCCAGGGGTTGACGAGGTCATACAGGAGGACCTTGCGGTGCGGTTTGAAGTCCTGCAGGGATTCGCAGTTGTAGTAGGCGAGGCCGAGGTTCTCCGCGATCTCGATGTCCTGGACGCCGAGGTGTTTGGTGGACTTGACGAGGCGGGTGTCCGAGTCGTTGGCGAGGATGCCGTAGGAGACCTTGATGAGGGCGGAGGAGAGGTGGTTGGGGTTGGTGCGCTGGGCGGCGTACTGGTCCGCGTAGTATTCGCGGACGCGGGAGAGGTAGAGGAGGGCGTACCGGCCGACCCAGTAGAAGATGTATGCGGCGACCATGACGCCGATGAGCGGGGCCTTCCCCTTGTTGCGGCCGCCGCTGTCCGAGGAGGCGGCGTGCCGGGTGATGATGAACAGTTCGTAGAGGAGCTGGACGAGGGTGTTCGCGACCGTCATGACGATGAAGTCGCGGTGGGTGATGTGGCCGAGCTCGTGGCCGTACACCGCCTTGAGCTCGTTGGTATCGAGATACTCGAACAGGCCCGTGGTGACGACGAGGCGGGCGTTCCAGCGGCCGGAGCCGTAGGTGAAGGCGTTCGGGTTCTGGTCGTCGATCAGCCCGAGCTTCGGGACATCGTAGCCGTGGTCGGCGCACGTCTCCTCGAGGAACGCGGCGATCTCCGGGTCCACGTCCCGAAGCTCGTCCAGCGTAATCCAGTCAAGGTCGTAGAAGAACCGGTAGACAAGGTCGGAGATGAACGGGCCGACAAGCCACATCAGCAGGTTGATGAGGAGCGTGAGACCGAGGAGCCAGTAGGCGTTGATGGTGCCCGTGAAGTAGAGGAGAGAGAGCAGGATGGATGCGACGAACGTCGACAGGAGGCCGAGGGTGAACGTCGACGCCAGCAGCAGGCCCATAGTTACCACAACGTGTGCCGGTTCTTAACGGTTACGCTCCCGCCTCGTCCTCGGCCGCGTCGAGGAGGTGTCGCCCCTTTTTCACCGCCTTCCCCGCTTTCTGGGCATACTTCGTCCGTTTCAGGTGTTTTTTGGCCTTGAGCAGCTTCGATGTCTTCACCGCCTTCGCGCCCTTGGCAGGTTTCGCTGCCGTCGCGGGCTTGGCGGCCTTGGCCGGCTTCAGTATCTTCAGCGCCTGGAGGCCGCGGACAACCTCGCGGAACAACGTGAGGAACGGGATGATGAGCACGATGTCCAGCCACTTGTGCCGGAGGAACGTCCGGTAGTGCGTGTACAGCCAGAGATCGATGCCGATCTCCGCAACGAAGTAGAGCAGGATCAGCCGCTGCAGCCAGATCACGGCGGCGTGCTGCCATGGTGACAGCGTGAGCAGGAACTCCGCCGCCAGCACCACGACCAGTGCGGCGATGACGGCGGGGAGCAGCCGGTCGAGGTGGCGGCGGACGCGGTAGAGCCGTGACTCGTCGCGGAGGTGTTCGACGTCTTCCGGGTCGATGTGGGCGTACATCCGTACGGGAACGGGCGCCGCCGGCTTAAAACGGTACCGCGGCCGGCGATTGGTCGTCGGTTTCTTATATGCTTGGGCGCCATGCACGCGTATGCGTCGCGTGATCGTGTTCGGGGTGCTGCTCGTGCTCTGGGCGGCTGCAGGGGCTGCTGCGGTGGAGCCGTCCATCCGGGTGACGGAGATTTCCCCGCAGCCCGCTGATCCCGGTGACGCCGTGACCGTGTTCGTGACCGTGGAGAACGCCGGCGAGACGGACGCGACGTTCGACCCTGTCGGCGTTGAGGCGGCGGACGGGCTGACCGTGACCGGCGCCACCGGGTCGTTCACGGACCGGTTCGAGCTGTGCGGCGGCTGTCAGGTCGCCGGCACATACTATCTCACGGTGGCGGACGGGGCGACGTCCGGTAGCTACCCGGTCACGCTGCGCCTGCAGCGTGATGGCAGCGGTGTGGCTGAGCGGACGACGGTCGATGTGGACGGGACGCCGCGGCTGTCGGTGGACGTGCCGCACACGCGTGTCGGCCCCGGCGGCAACGCGTCCCTGACGGTGGCCGTGACGAACACGGGGACCGGTGCGGCGTCCGGGACGACAGCGACGCTGGACGGTGACGGGTTCGCGCTCTATCCGACGTCGCTCCGGTTCGGGGACGTGGCGCCGGGTGAGACCGTGACGCGGGCGGCGGTGCTGGAGACGGACAAGGACCGGGCCGGGGGGCTGGCGCGGCTGGGGCTTTCCCTGCGGGCGCGGGACGGGAGCGCGACCGTGACCGAAGACGCGTCGTTCTCCGTCGGTGTCATCGAGCAGGCGGCGCTGGCGGTGGCGGACGTGTCCCTGGACGCGGCGCGTGTCGGGTCGCCGGTGACGGCGACCGTGCAGCTGGAGAACCTGGGGCCGGGCGAGGCGACCCGCATCCGGTCGATGCTGTCGTGCGACGGGGCGGATGTGCGGCGGGGCGAGGACTTCGTGGGGCAGCTCGACGACGCGGAGAGCGTCCCGGTGACGTTCCAGCTGGTGCCGGAGGCGTCGTCGGCCTCCTGCACGGTGTCAGCGTCGTACGAGGACAGTCAGCCGCGGACCGTGGAAGAGTCGTTCACGGTGGCGGCGAGCCAGAGGCGGTCGCCGCTGCCGGTCGTGGTGGCCGTGGTCGTTGTCGTGGCGGCGGGCGCGGCGGTGTGGCGGCGGAGGCGGAACAATGCGGCGGCAGAAGTATAAGGTCGTCTGGCTGCTGGCGAAGCGTGACCTCCTCTCCGACCGGAAGATCACCGTCATCGTCGTGGCGATGCTCGGGTTCTCCTTCCTGAACTTGACGTTCTTCCCCGCGTTCATCGACGGCCTGAGCAACACGTTCACCTCCGATCTGATTGAGACCCAGACCGGGCACGTCGCAATCCAGCCGGAGGACGGGCCGTACCTGCAGGATGCCGACAGCCTCGTACAGAAGGCGCAGCGGCTGGACGGGGTGGTGACCGTGGAGAAACGGCTGGAGTTCTCCGCTGATGTCTCATTCCAGGATGAGACGGCGACCGTGCAGATGGTCGGCACCTCGGCGCTCGGACAGGCGGTCTACACCTCACGGATACGGCAGGGCGTGTTCCTCCGGCGCGGCGACACCACCGGCATCGTGCTGGGACAGGAGATCGCGGACGAGGGCGAGGAGTTCGGTGTGGACGGGCTTGGCGTGGAGCGCGGACGCATCGTCAGTGTGTCATCGGCGGCCGCTAGCGGTACGTTCACGGTCCGGGGGAGCATCGGGCGGCCGGGGGCCTCAAGCCTGACCAGGCAGGCGTTCATCGCGTACGACGCCGCGGAGCAGTTCACCGGGACCAGCGGGGCGGCGACCGCGGTGCACATCATCCTGGCGGAGCGGGAGGATGCTGCGGCGGTGAAGCAGCGGCTGCAGCAGTTGAACACGCGGGGGAAGATCGAGACGTGGCGGGAGCGGTCGAACATCGCGGAATCGTTCCAGGGGACGTTCTCCATCGTGACCGCGGTCATCTCGCTGGTCGGTGTCATCATCGCGGTCACGTCCATCGGCGTGGTCATATTCATCAACACGAACAAACGGCGGCGGGAGATGGGTATCGTCCGGAGCATCGGGGCGAAGGACCGGACCGTCATCTTCGTGTTCCTGCTGGAGGCACTGCTGTTCGGGACGGTCGGCGTCCTCGTCGGGAACGCGCTGATGCTGGGGATCGACGCCTACCTCCAGGTCCGATACAGGCGCCGATCGGGACGCTGCGGACAAGCCTGACCGCGGACTTGCTCGTCACCCGCAGCCTGTGGATCATGGTCGCCGCGGTCGTGGCCGGGTTCCTGCCGGCATACCTCACCTCCAAACATGGGATCGTCGACACCATCGAACAGCGATGACAGCCACCATCGAGACCGAGGACCTGGCGAAGCAGTACCGGATGGGTGACCTTACCGTTGATGCGCTCGACGGGGTCGACATCAGCATCGAAGAGCAGGAGTACGTCTCGATCATGGGGCCGTCCGGCTCCGGGAAGTCCACGCTCATGCATCTCATCGGGCTGCTGGATTCGCCGACGCGGGGCACGGTCAGGATCAGCGGCCGGGACACCGGTCGCCTGTCGAAGACGCAGCAGGCGCGGTTCCGGCTGGAGAAGATCGGGTTCGTCTTCCAGTTCTACTCGCTGCTCGCCGGGTTCACGGCGCTGGAGAACGTCTACCTGCCGCTGCTGATGACCGGTACCGGGACGGCCGAGGCGACGGATGCGGCTGCCGACATGCTGGAGCGCGTCGGGCTGGGGGACCGGCTGCACCACCGGCCCAGCGAGCTGAGCGGCGGGCAGCGGCAGCGAGTGGCTATCGCCCGCGCCATCGCCAACGACCCGGACATCGTGCTGGCGGACGAACCCAACTCCCAGCTTGACACCGCAACGAGCGAGCAGATTATGGCTCTGTTCGACAGCCTCCGGGACGACGGGACCACCATCGTGGTCGTCAACCACGAGCGGCAGTTCGGCGAGCTGGCCGACCGCATCATCTGGCTGGAGGATGGAACGCTCCGGGAGGACCGGTGACCGCCGGTCAGAGGAACGACGCCAGCTCCTGGCGCATCGGGTCGAGCACGTCCGAAAAGACCGGCAGGAGCTCGCCGGTCCGGGCGCCCGCCGTCACCACGAGTGTCCCCGC
>CAZAFX010000025.1:5532-5881 GCA_964484895.1 uncultured archaeon
TACCCAGGGTTGGCCCGGCCGCGGGAGATGTGGTCGCCGTCCCGCAGCGCGAGGAGGTCGTCCCGGTCGCCCGTGACGCGGTTGCGGGTGATGTGGTCGCCGAGGAACTGGAGGAGGTAGGTGGTCGGCTTCAGCCCGACGTCCTGCACCCGGACCGCGCGGAAGCCCCGTGATTCCGCGTCCGCCTGGCTGTCAGCGGCGTCGCTGCTGACGAGCCAGTGGTCGCCGGATTGCTCCACCATGGTCAGGTGCGGCAGGGCGTCGCGGTCGACGCCGAACCGTTCCTCCAGGTATTGCCACGGGCTATCCCGAGAACCTGGCAATGAACATCCCTCCGGAGTCGAGGTGG
>CAZAFX010000025.1:5891-12161 GCA_964484895.1 uncultured archaeon
GTTTCGCATGTCCCGGCCGAATGTGTGGCCGTCGAACGACGCCACGCCGCGGCTGTGCGGGACGGGAAGGTCGACAGGGTCGATGGAGAGACCGGTCGTGTCGAGCGCGTGCCGGACCACTGCCTCGTTCTCGGCGGGCGCGAACGTGCACGTGCTGTAGACGACGGTGCCGCCGGAGGCCACCATCCGGGCCGCCTTCTCCAGCAACGCCCGCTGCACCTGTGCGAGCCGGTCGCGCTGTGGCTCTGCAGCGGCTTCGAATGTGTCGCGTGCCCTGCTCCCCTCGCCGGTGCACGGGGCATCCACGAGCACGCGGTCGTACTCCCGTTCCGGGAGGTTGCGGCCGTCGGACCGGGGGGCAACGGTGCAGGCGGCGCCGCACCGGTTGACGTTGGCGTGGAGGCTCTTCATGCGCTTCCCGCTCTTCTCGTTGGCGACGACGACGCCGTCGTTCCCCATCGCGGCCGCGATCTGCGTGGTCTTCCCGCCGGGCGCGGCGCACATGTCCAGCACCCGGTCGCCGGGCTGCGGGTCGAGCACCGGTACCGGGAGGGCGGCGGACGCCTCCTGCACGTAGTAGTCGCCGCGCCAGTGCAGCAGCGACCGGCCCGGTGCCTCGACGGCGCGGGCGAGGCGGAAGACATCGTCGTGCCAGTCCACCCGCTCCGCCGTGGGGAACGCCTCGCGAAGCCGTTCGTCGAAGTCGGCGCCGGCCTTGAGCGGGTTGCGGCGGACCGCGGTGCGTGGATGGCGGTCGCACTCCTGCAGGAATGCATCCCAGTCGTCGATGAGGGGGCGGTACCGGTCCATGTGCGGATGTTCCACCAGCAAGCTTCAAAAGAGAGGCACTCTCATACTTGGCGCAGAAGAGAGCTTTCTATGCGGTTATATCTTGGCGCTGCGTTCCTCGGTGCTTGTATCTTGGGTGCTACCGGCCAGGCGCTCCTCACCGCCGAATTACACGGCGTAGGGAAGCGGGCCGCGGATGGTGGCGGAGATAACACCGCTCATCCGTCCATCAGCATGAATATCAGTGAAGTGAGTTGGCGCCATCCCAACATCGTCCTCATCGATATCGAGTCGCTCCGGTACGACCGACTCCCGTGTACCGGCTATCATCGGAACACAACGCCCCATCTCTGCCGGTTCGCACAGTCGGCGACGCGCTACTCTCATACATACGCAAGCGCCTCATTCACCAGATTTGCCACGACCGGTATCGCCACCGGCAGATACGCGTTTGAGGTCGGGGTGAGCGGGGAATACAGCCAGCTTTCCGACAATATAACGACGCTGGCCGAGCAGCTTCGCGCCGCCGGATACAGCACCTACGGCGGTAAACTCCCAACACAACAGGTGCCAGGCCTTGAAAGAGGATACTCGGAGACGCCGGACCCCCGCAATTTTGGCGATATTCTTTCCTCCCACACCTCTCCGGTAATCATCCGCTGGCATTATTGGCCGACTCATAGCCCCTATACCTCCGCCGTAGAGCGGGCGATGAAGGACGGATACGAACCGCGATTCCTCAAGAGCACCTCCGTCCTCTCGCACTTTCACCAACAAACCAATATCGGTACGTTTGCCGAGAATAAGACGCTTACGAACAACCTTTACGACGAGAACCTCCGGGCAGCGGATTACACGTTCATCCACGATACGCTGCAGCAGCTACGCGCCTCCGGAGAGTACAACGATACGATGATAGTCATCACTGCCGACCACGGAGAACTTCTCGGCGAGCACGGCACCTGGGCCCATGGCGGCACTCCTCGCTTCGAGGAGACGGTGCGTGTTCCGCTCTTCATCAAATACCCACACCAGTCACAAGGGCAGCAAGACCCCCGCCTTGTATCGACGATAGACCTGTATCCGACAGTCCTCGACATCGCCAACATCCCGCTCCCGGACAGCCCCATCACCGGCATCTCGCTCATCTCGAACAACGCCCATGAACGCGTGTACGTACCCTCCCCGCCGCCGTCTATCATCACGCGGACGCACAAGCTTGTGAAGTGCGTGAATCAGCAAAGGCGCTGTGGCGTGCGGCAATCGACAGCGAATCCATACACCCTCTACGAGTATGACGAGCAAAGGGTTCCGCACCGGATTGACAACCGTACCATTGGAACTCATCTGCTCAAGCAGCTTGAACTGTTTTTACAGAATCACAGGTCTGAACACACGCCTCCTGAGGAAGACTCATACGAAACAATCAGAAACCGGCTTGAAGAACTTGGGTATATAGACTAGAGAATACGGCAGCTTGGCAGCACTATCCTCTCGAACAACCCTGTCCTATCAGCGATCCGACACCATCTCAGCCTTCAGTCACCATACACTTACGGGGAAAACGCATGAGCGAAGGTCTTAGTAAGGTCACAGAGCGGACCAATCGAAACAATCCCGAAGACGCAGCCGAGGTAGTAGACCGCGACGAGGACCATGATGGTGCCGGCGCCGCGGTTGATGAGCGACTGCCGCCGGTTGAGGAGGGCGATGGTGCGGGAGCTGTACTGCTGCGGGAGGACGGCGAACGCGAGGAGCGGGGCCGCGATACCGAGGCCAAAGGCGGTGACGTGCGCGACATTGGCAGCCGGAGACTGGAGCAGGAGCGACCGGGCGAAGAAGGCGGCGATGAATCCGGGATTGCAGGGGATGACGATGGCGCCGAAGAAGAACCCGAACCCGAACGCCTCCAGCCACGGGTTGCGGAACCGGGGCTCATCCAGCTCCGGCAGCACCGTCGAGAGGTCGATGTCCAGCAGGAGCAGGAGGCCGACCGCCCCGATGAGCGCGAACGCGGCGGGAGAGACGGTCTCGACCACACCGGTCAGCGACCGCTGGAGGAGGGTGGTCACGAGCAGGCCGACGGTCAGCATGAACGCGAGGACGCCGGCCGCGACCACGGCGCCGAGCAAGCGTGCGCTGCGGCCGTCTCCCTTCCGGGCGAGGTAGGCGAGGAACGCCGGGTAGAGTGGGAGGACGCAGACGGCGGACAGCGGCGTGGCTAGGCCCAGTGTGAACGAGGTACCGAGCTGGAGGAGCGGGTCGAGCATGGGGGACTGCACCGGTGTCGTGTGCGGCCGGGCCGCTCCGGGCACACCGGTCAAGGTTGCGCAGCCGCCCTTACATAGCTTCCCCACGGTTCCAGCAGGGACAGTGCAAGCACTGGGCGGTGGCATCAGTGTGACTTAACAATCCTCGCTGCGCACCGTGGGGTGATGCGGCTGGAGAACAGCTTCGTGCTGTTCCCGCGGATCGGTGAGAAGACCGAGCAGCGGCTGTGGCAGGCCGGCGTGACGCACTGGGACGGGTTGCCGGCGGCGGACGCGGTCGGGGAGCGGACGCGGGAGCGGGCGGCGGCGATGCTGGACAAGGCGCGAACCAACCTGGACGTGGGGAACAGCCATTTCTTCGCCCACCACCTTCCGTCCGGCGCTGTGTGGCGGCTGTACCGCAACTTCCGTGACACCTCGTGCTTCTTCGACATCGAGACGACGGGGCTGGACCAGTCGCGGCACGACGTGACGACGGTGAGCATGCACGAGGACGGGGATACAGTGACACTGGTGCAGGGACAGGACCTGTCCGGGGAGCGGCTGGCGGAGCGGCTGAACCGGGCGGACCTGCTGGTGACGTTCAACGGGAAGCGGTTCGACGTCCCGTTCCTCGAGCACAGCTTCGATCTGGATATCGACACGCCGCACATCGACCTCATGTACCTGTGCAAGCGGCTTGGGCTGACCGGCGGCCTGAAACAGGTGGAGCGCGACCTCGGTATCAACCGGGCCGAGGAGGATATCGACGGCCGGGAGGCGGTGCGGCTGTGGAAGCAGTACGAGCAGGGAGACGAGGCCGCGCTCGATACGCTGGTCCGGTACAACCGGGACGACGCCGTCAACCTCCAGCAGCTGCTGGAGACCGTCCACAAGCAGTTGCGGCAGGAGGTCTTCGAGCCGCACGTGCCGGAGGAGGCAGGATGAACGACCTGCGATCCCGGTGAGCGGGCGCTGCTGACCGCTGCCGCAGGCTAGCCGAGCGTGGTCTGTCCGCGCTCCGGCTTGCCGAACGCGGCGCGGATATCCTTCTCTAGCACCGGACGCTTCGACCGGTCGTACAGGGTAGCTGCCGGGTGGTAGGCCGGGATGACCGTCCGGCCCTGGTACCGGTAGGTGTTCCCGCGGACACGGGTGATACCCTGGTCCGTCCCGGTCAGCTCCTTTGTCGCAAAGTTGCCGAGCGTGATGATGGTGTCCGGGTCGACCGCCTCGACCTCCGCCTCCAGCACCGGGCGCCACGCGTCGATCTCGTCCTGCGTCGGGTCGCGGTTGTCCGGCGGCCGTACCTTGACCACGTTCGTGATGTACAGATCATCGCGCGACACACCCACGTCCTCAAGGATCTCGTCCAGCACCTCGCCGGCGCGGCCGACAAACGGCTCGCCGTGCTCCACCTCGTTCGCGCCCGGCGCCTCCCCGACCAGCATCACCGCAGCGCCCGTGTCGCCGACACCCGGGACGAACCGGTCCTCATCGAACCGGTCGGCCGGCACCCGGTCGAGCGCGTCCGCGAACCGCTCCCTGAATCCCATGCAACCGTCTTGGCCGCAGCGTTTAAACAGGTGCCGCAGCCGGCCCGGCCCTTCTTAACCGTGGTGGTCGATGGATAGGGCATGTCGCGGGTACCGACCTACTGGCTTGACGATGTGGCACAGCAGGTGGTGGGTGCGTTCCTGCTGTCCGGGCCGTTCGTCGTCACCGAGGAGGTGTGGCGGCTCGCCGGGCACATGGCGGCATGGCAGGTCGGCGCGGCGGTCGCGCTGGTCGGCATCATCGGCTACCTCGCACTGTACGAGGCGTACAGCGACCGGCCCATCGAGATGGAGGAGGCGGTCCTCGGGGTCCCGCTCCGGTTCATGGCGCTGATGCTCATCTCGTACGGCGCCGTCACGCTGCTCCTCACCCTGTTCTCCGCGCCCGCCACGTTCGGCGTGACGACCTGGACGACGGTGCGGGCCGTCAGCATCGCCGCCATCTTCGCCGTGGTCGGCGCCGCGACCGCGGACAGCCTGTTCTGAGGGGGTGCCGGTGGAGGGACCGTCGGTTCACATGGTGGCGGACGAGCTGCGGCCGTTCATCGGGCAGACCATCGCGGACGTCGGCGGGAACGCCGACCAGCCGCTCAAGCTGCTGGCGGGCGAGGAGATCACGGACGTGCGGGCGGTGAAGAAGCGGTTGTTCATCGAGACCCCGGCAGCGACCGCCGTCACACACTTCCTCATGTACGGCTCGTACCGGGTCAACGAGCGCCGCGACCTCGACGAGCGGCTGCGGCTGACCTGCACCGACGACGAACTCACCATCTACAGCGCATCCGTGAAGGTGTTCCAGCCCGGCGACGAGGAGCTGGAAGACTATGACGACCCGGCCGCGGACGTGCTCTCCCCGCGGTTCGACAGGGAGCGTGCGAACCGGGAGCTGGACGCTGACAGGCCGGTGGCGGACATCCTTATCGACCAGGACGTCTTCGGTGGCGTCGGCAACATCATCAAGAACGAGGTGCTCTGGCAGGAATGCATCCCCCCACGGACGCCGGGAGCGGACCTGTCCGACGACGAGCGGGCACGGTTGACCGATGCCGCCGTCCGGTGGACGCGGGACTGGTACCGGCGGAAGCACAGTGGCGACCGCGCCGACACGCAGATCTACCGCGCGTCGGAGTGCCCGCGGTGCGGGACGGACGTGACCCGGGAGGATGTCGGCGAGTACGACCGCGTCACGTTCTGGTGCCCGGCGTGTCAGGACCGGGATGTATAAGCGAGCAGGAGGAAGCATGGCGGCATGACGGCGATCGCGTGGCTGCGGCGGACGATGCGGGTCCACGACAACACCGCGTTGGTGCGGGCGGCGCACGACCACGACCAGGTCGTGCCGCTGTACGTCGTCGACACCGACTACTTCGATGCGGCGACGCTCGGCTTTCCGCGGGTGGCGTTCTGGCGGGAGAGCCTGCTGGAGCTGCGGGAGCGGCTGCAGGACCGGGGCAGCGACCTCGTCGTCCGGCATGGGTCGCCCCGGGAACTGGTCCCGGCCGTGGTGGAGGCGGCCGGCGCGGACGCGGTCTACACCAACCACGACTACACGCCGTACGCGCGGGAGCGGGACGTCACCGTGGCGGATGCGGTTGACGTGCCGGTGAACCGGTTCCACGACATCGTACTGGCGCCGCCCGAGAGCATCAAGACGAACAGCGGAACGCCCTACAAGG
>CAZAFX010000026.1:0-1323 GCA_964484895.1 uncultured archaeon
GAGCCGGTCGCCGCCGTCTCCACCGAGAAACTGGTGGACGTGGCGGGCGAGTACGTCGGCAAGGACGACCCCGTCGCCGTCGTGCGGAGCCAGTCCGGCCTGCCCGCACTCGGGGAGGTGCTGGAGCCGTTCAGCTTCCCGCACCTTGTCTCCGGCTGGATGCGCGGCAGCCACGTCGGCCCGATGATGCCGGTGTCGTTCGAGCACTCGCAGACCTCCCGGTTCGACGGCCCGCCGCGCTGCATCGCCGCCGGCTTCCAGGTCAACGACGGGCGGCTGGAAGGACCGCGCGACCTGTTCGACGACCCGGCGTTCGACCATGCACGGGAGAAGGCGTGCAGCGAGGCCGACTACATGCGGCAGCACGGCCCGTTCGAACCGCACCGGCTCCCGCTCAACGACCTCGAGTACACCACACTCCCGGAGATCATGGAGCAGCTCGGCGACCGCTGGGACAGCATCGACGACAGCTCCGTTGACGCCGACGTCGACGACGTCGAGGTCCACGAGTGACGCGGATGCCCGAGGACCCCGTCCACGTGCCGGCGGACGATGTCAGGTCGTTCGACGCCGACGACGCGATGACCATCTACGACTGCATCGGCATGGACGACGCCGACCACGTCGGCCTGGTCGTCGGCGTCCTCGACGGGGAGCACGGCACCTTCGTCAACCACCGCAGCGAGAAGCTGTACCACGTCCTTGACGGCGCCGTGACCATCGAGGCCGGCGGCGACGCGTACGAGCTGACCGCCGGCGACAACCTGCTCATCCCGCCCGAGACCCGGCACAGCATGCACGGCGACGCCCGGATGATCATCGCCACCGGCCCGCCGTACGACCCCGCGGACGAGGACCGGCAGGACGACGCCGCCCAGGTTTAAATACAGGCGGCGGCAACCGGCGACGTATGCGCGCCCGGACCGTGGTCACGACGCTGCAGGCGCTGCCGCGCTGGCAGCGCATCGCGCTCGTCGGCACGGTCGCGGTCGTGCACGACGCCGCGGACTACGTCGGGCTCGCGCTCCCGGTCATCGGCGATGTCGCGGACGTCGCCACCACACTGGTGCTCGCGCCGGTCGTCGGCGCCGCCACCGCCGCGCCCGGCCTCGTGGAGCTGCTGCCGGGCGTCGACTTCCTGCCCACCTACACCGTCATCGTGGCGTGGTGGCTGTGGCGGACCCACGACGTGCCTATTTAAGCCTCAGCCGGCGAGTGCGGGCCATGCAGGTCGTGGGCATCGACGAGGCGGGACGCGGCGCCGTCTTCGGCAGCATGTTCGTCGGCGGCGTCATGGTGGACGCGGACGACCTGGACGCGCTC
>CAZAFX010000026.1:1333-11957 GCA_964484895.1 uncultured archaeon
TGAAGGACTCCAAGAAGCTGTCGGACGAGCGCCGGGACGGGTTCGTCCCGGAGATCAAGGACCTGGCTGCGGGCACGGTGGTGCGGGAGGTGACCGCGTCGGAGATCGACGAGCTGCGGGAGATCATGTCGCTCAACGTCATCGAGCTCAACGCGTTCGCGGCCATCATCGAGGAGCTGCAGCCGGACAAGGCCATCATCGACCTGCCCGAGCCGGACGGCGACCGGTTCGCGAACAAGATCCGGAACGAGCTACCCGCGGAGCTGGCGGACCTCGAGATCGTCGCCGAGCACGGCGCCGACGACACTTACCCCGTCGTCTCGGCCGCCTCCATCCTCGCCAAGTCCGCCCGCGAACGCCACACCGCGGAGCTGAAGGAGAAGTACGGCGTCGACTTCCGGACCGGCTACAGCCACGACGAGGACACCATCCAGTTCCTAGAGGACTACCTGGCCGAACACGGCGAGCTGCCAGCGGAGACACGGATGAGCTGGAGCACCGCACAACGCATCACGGAACAGCACGAGCAGGCCGGCATCGGCGACTTCTCTGACCAGTGAGCGGACCGACACCCCCGCCACCACTTATAAAAGAACACAAATCTTTATATACAACCTTCGGCCATATGTTACTATGTCTCAGTCAGAACAGTTGCAGCGGTTCGCGTACGAGACCGGGCGCACGTTCCCCACAGCGGCCGGTGTGGCGGACGGCGCAGCGGTCAACGGGCACGCGTACGGCGATGAGCGCGTGGCACGGGCGGAACACGGCGGCGATATCGATGATGATACCATCTACAGGGCCGCGCTGGACGCGGACGCCGAGGCGGCCGTCGCCGGACTGATGGACGCGTTCGACGGGCTGGAGTACCGCGGCACGGAGCACGGCAAGCACCACCTTGCCGGGGACGACACCGATATCTTCATCGCGGACGGTGACGACAGGTCGATTGTCAACGCCTACACCCCCGCGTTCCGCGGCGGGACGTACGAACGCGCGAGACGCGCGGCAGGGAGCTAGCCATGGCGTTCGGCATCCCGACCGACGGCACGCGCATGACCGAGGCGGGCGAACGGCTGGAGGAGCACCTGTACGACATCGGGTTCGACGCGGTCTGGGCGCAGGCCGGTGCCGACGACCTGCCCGCCGACACCCAGGAGGCGTTCCTGACGTACGGTGCCGCGGTCGCGGTCTCCGACACGCTGGAGGACGCGGGCATGGAGCCATGGGAGACCGGCGGCTGGAGCGTGTTCACCCACCTGCTCGACGCCGAGGGGGCGGACGCGGTGGCGCGGTGGCGGGGAAGCGACGACACCGACAAGGACGTGTTCCTGACCGGGCCGGTCACCGACCCGGCGGCGGCCGGTGACGCGATCAACGACCGGTACGGCGGCGATGATCCCATCGTCCAGCGGTCCACCCTGGACGAGCAGTACGACGGGGCGAAGTACGTGGGGGACTTCCCGGTGACGACCCATCACACCGTCGATATGGATGTCCTGGTGCGGGATACCGACCCGGACGCGGTCTACAGCGAGGCCCGGACCGCGACGGTGGGTGACGCGACGCTCCGGGTGCCGGCCAAGCGGGACGTACTGGCGTCCAAGCTCACCGCGTACAACGACGACCCGTCCCGCGCCAAGGACCGCGACGACGTGGCCACGCTCCTCTACCTCGCCGAGCAGGAGGACGGCACGGACAGCATCCCGCAGCTGTTCGACAGCCTCACCGCGGCGTCCGGACCGTCAGACCAGTACAACGACTTCGGGACGCCCATCGACGACCTCGGCGACATGCTCCAGGAGGTCGCCGGCCACATCGCCGGGAACCGCCGCCGCAGCGACGACGCCTACGCGCCGTCCGATGACTACCTCGCCGCCGTGCAGGACTACGCGCGCGGCGGGGCGGAACCGGTTTAAGCGTTGACCGCGCTGCCCGGGGCATGGACGGTGACTGCACGTTCTGCATGCTGTACGAGGACGGGGCGGCGGTCGTGTACGAGGACGACCGGTTCTACGCCCAGTTCGACCCGTACCCGGTGACACCCGGCCACGCCGAGGTCATCCCGACGCGCCACGTCGCTGACCTGCAGGGACTGGACGACGCCGAACGGGCGCAGCTCCTCGACACGGTCGACGCGGTCTGGACGATGATCCAGGATACCGACCTATCCGGGGTCTACGACACGTTCCTGCAGGACCCGCTCGACGACCGGTCGGCCGACATGTGCCGCGACGCCCTGGACGCCGTGCTGGACGGCTACGCCACGGAGACGCCGCAGGACTACAACCTCGGCGTCAACAACGGCCCGGCTGCCGGCCGCACCATCGACCACCTCCACGTCCACATCATGCCGCGCTGGCCGGACGACCCGGCCCCGGCCGACGGCGGCGTCCGCCACGTCCACCCGGAGAAGGGCGACTACACGGCGTGACCGGCACCGATAAGAAGCTCGGTCCCGGCGCGGCGGATATGCGGCATGCCACCCTCTGCTACATCGTGGACGGCGACCGCGTCCTGCTGGGCGAGAAGCTGCGCGGCATCGGCCAAGGCCTGTACAACGGGCCCGGCGGCAAGGTCGAGGACGGTGAGACACCGCGCGAAGCCGCCGTCCGGGAGGCCGAGGAGGAGCTTGGCGTGACGCCGCGCGGCCTGACGAAGCGCGGGGAACTCCGATTCGTGTTCGGCCCCGACCCATTCCAGCACGTCCACGTCTACGTGGCCGACGGGTACAGCGGCGAGCCGGCAGCCTCGGACGAGATGGCCCCGCAGTGGTTCCCGCTGGACGCCCTGCCGTACGACGCGATGTGGCCGGACGACCGGTACTGGATGCCGCTCTGCTTCGACGGCCACCGGTTCCACGCCACCTTCCGGTTCGACGCGGACGGCGACACCCTCCACGACTACGAGCTGGTGCGCGGCCACCACCAGCACCCGGCACCGCCGGAGGAGCAAACATACGTGAAAAAATAAGGAATATGCTGTACGGAAATTGATGTCCTCGTTCTGTGGATGGAGAATCAGGCGCGTACCGAAAAAATATTAAACGTCCGCGCCCAGGCTGTGACGGGGGGGTAGAGACGACATACGAGGGCGGCGCGTCGGCCGGTGGCGGGGACGATGGATCGGATATCCCAGACGAGTTCGATGTGGAGCGGACGCCGTTCACGCGGGCGTACACGCAGGTGGAGGGCGCCTACCGCTCGCTCCCTGTCGACCCGGGCGTGCCGGACGGGACGGTTGACGCCGCCGAGACGGCGCTCCTCTACCTCCATGAATCGGCCCGGAACGCGGTCGCCGCCGTCGCGCGCCGCTTCACGGACACGGACGCGCCGCCGGCGGACGACGTGGACGACGAGACGGCGACGTACCTTACCCAGGAGGACCCCATGTTCCGGCGGACCGGGTCCGCACAGCTGCACGACCGGCTGATGCACGCGTACCGGGCGGCGGCACGGCCAGTCGTCCTGCCCGCGCGGTCCGCCAGCAGCGCCCTGGACGCGGCGGCCACCCGGATCTGCGAGGCGTCCGATGCCGTGTACGAGCGGGCGCGCGCCCCGGTCGCAGCGGCCGCCGACCACGACTACGTCCAGGCGGTCCACGAACTGGGTGCCGATGACGGGACGGAGTCCTCCGACACGCGGTACCGGCTCGAGGACATCCCGCTCGACCAGCTCTGCGCCCTCCTCTCCGCACCAAGCTCGGATACAGTGCGGTACGTGGAGAAGATGCGGCTGTTCGATCCTGCACTGCGGAAGGCGCACGGGAACCAGCACAAGGCGCCCGCGGCGGACCTCGCCGACGACCTCCAGAGCTACCCGGACGACATGAATCTCTCCGTCGCGGATCTCGAGATCGCATACACAGACGCGGAAATCCGGTACACGGCGGAGGTAGCGGCGGAACACACGCAGTACGACGCCGGCCCGACCGACGGCGGCGGTATCATCGAGCGCGGCGTCATCCCCGCCATCGTCGACCTCTTCGTCACCGAGGACGACCGGACGACGGACGGCTTCCGGATCCGGGGCGGTCGCCTGGACCGAATCGCCCTCCGGCACGAGCTCGACGCACTGGTCGACGACCTGCTGGACCCGCAGACGACCGTCCCCGCACCGGACATGACTCTCCCGGCGCCGGACGCGGACGCGCTCCACATCCGTTCGGAAGACCTCGAGGCGCTCCTCCGGGAGGCGGACGAGATCCAGGTGGACCGCGAGGAGGACCATCCGGTGCGCGACAAGACGACCACCAGCTACGAGCACTGGAACGATCCCGCGGACGACGATGTCGCCGACCTCGCGGACTGGACGCACACCGCCGATATCACGCTGCAACAGCAGGGGGACGACCTCTACCTCCGTGCTACCGGCGCCACTGGCAGCCGAGACCAGACGGTCGTCGCACGGATCGGGCTGGGCGAGGACGAGGACATCGGCACCTACCTCGCCGGGCGGCACGGCAGCTAGTCTGTTCGTCTCCAGTCGAATGACCACCCCACAATTTTTAAGGCGTGTGTGGGTACACGCCCCCATGGATGAACGCTTGCTGGCTGCGGTCGCGGTCGTTTTCGCCGTCGCAGCGGTTCTCGTCTTCACCGGCCCCGCCACGCCTGAGAACCGCGAGGACGCGTGGCCGGCGACGTACGGCCTCGACTTCGACGCCGGCAGCCAGGACAGGATCGGCGACGAGTGGGTCACGGGCGCGGATGTCCCGCCGGACCCGAACGGCAACGGCACCGTGGACTGGGCAATCACGACCACCGACCGGTTCGCCCGCTCCGGGAACCAGAGCGGCCTCTACACGATCGACGGCCTCCAGGACGACGGCACCATCTGGCTCACCCGCAGCATCCCGGTCGATCCGGGGCAGCGGTACCGCGTCGACGTCTCGACGTACGCGTACAGCGAGCAGGAGAGCTTCAACGTCGTGGCGCACATGGTCCAGTACGCCGGCCTGACCCCGCCCGCGCGCGAGGCGGACTTCCCTGCGCCGGACACGGTCGATACGCAGGGTGAGCGGGCCGGTCTCCGCCAGCCGCTGGCCCGCACCGCCGGCTGGGACCGGTACGGCTTCTCCTGGACCACGCCGCGCATCGAACAGGGCAACGGCACCATCCACGTCGCGGTCGGCCTCTCGGTCGTCTGGGAGACCCGCATCGCCTGGCCATACGATGACATCCGGGTCGAGGTTACCCCGGTGGACGCCGGGGCTGAGGCTGCCACACCGGACTGACCGCTGCGCCGCCACGCACACGCACCGGCTCCCGAACGTGGCGGCACGCACGGTAAAAATGTCTGTCTCCGAACGGTGGGCATGCACGCGTTCGTCGCCGGCGCAAACGGCTGTATCGGCCAGCACCTCATCCCGAAGCTCCGGGCGGAGGGCCACGCCGTCACCGCCTTCGACCGCAGCATGCACGACGGCCCGGAGACCCGGAGCGTCGCCGGCGACGTGACCGCCCCGGACACGTACCGGGACGCCCTCGCGGACTGCGACACGGCATACTACCTCATCCACGCCATCGGCCAGGACGACTTCCCCGCCGTCGAGGCTCGGCAGGCACGGGCCTTCCGCAACGCCGCGAACGCCGCCGGCATCGATCGCATCGTCTACCTCGGCGGCATCCAACCACAGGCGGCACCGTCGCGCCACCTCCGGTCGCGCCGCGACGTCGGCCGCAT
Source organism: uncultured archaeon (assembly GCA_964484895.1). GTDB lineage: Archaea > Nanohalarchaeota > Nanosalinia > Nanosalinales > Nanohalalkaliarchaeaceae > CAZAFX01. Next base: position 7,018 of record CAZAFX010000026.1, read on the forward strand.
CCTCGCCGAGGCCGACGCCACGGTCACGGAACTCCGCGCTGGCATCGTCCTCGCCTGGGAGAGCGTCTCGTTCCAGCTCCTCCACCGGCTCGCCACCCGCCTGCCCGCGGTCCCGGTGGCGCCGTGGATGGAATCACTGAGCCAGCCCATCTTCATCGATGACCTCGTCCACTACCTCGCAGCCGCCCCACGGCTCGACGCCGACGCCGCGGCGGGCGCGTACGACGTCGGCGGGCCGGACGCCCTGCCGTACCGCCAGCTCGTCAGGACCGTCGCCACGGCCGCGGGCAGCGACCCGGTCATGCTCCCGGTCCCGTTCGCCCCGCCCCGGCTCGCGGCATGGATCGGCAGCCGCCTCACCGGCATCGACGCCGCCACCATCCGCCCATTGCTCGAGAGCCTCCGGCACGACCTGCCCGTCCGGCACCCGCTCACCGCGGTCAACCACGACCCCGTCCCGGTCCAGGACGCGGTCAAGACCATCCTCACCGAGCACGCGTGACGCCGTCACAGTGCGCCCAGCAGCCGCGCCGCCGCCTCCACCAAGCCCGCGGCGACCACGAGCGCGACCAGCACGATGGCCGCCTCCCGCTGCCGCCGCGACATCAGCTGCACCAGTTCCTCGGCCATACCGTCCTGACGCGGCGGGAGGCTTAAACCGGTGCCGGCCGCTCATCCCGTGTCCGGGTCCACAGCCTCGACGAGCTCCTGCTTCCGCTGCTTCCCGCTCGCGAAATAGTAGATGACCGCCGGAATCCACGTGAACAGGGCGGTCGCGACCACCCAGACCATGCTCTCCCCGCGCTCCCGGACGTGCCGGTAGAACAGGACTAGGAACGCGACGTGCCACACCGCCAGCCCGACGCCCAGCGCCGCCTCGGCCGTGGAGAGGCCGCCCACCGACCCCATGTTCACCACCCACGTCCCGACCAGCATCGACACGACGTACAGCCCCAGCAGCTTCCGGAACCCCGTCCCCGTCATACCCCTCTGTTCCCCAGCGCGGTTTAAGAGGGTTTTGGGCGGGGCAGCAATCCTTTTCAGTCAATCCGAAATTCCTGTAATAATTCTGACTTTAACGTAAAATTTCTTCCCGCATTTGATTTAATTTAAAAAAATTGGCTTTTATTGGAATTATTATGGATTATGCCGAAAAGATAGTGAACTTTGAAAGAGAAGATATAGACGAGCGGGAGGCAAAGGCACTAATTCCTACTTTCACTGAGCGCGAGCAAACTTTACTGAGGGTATTGTACTCTGTGAAAGACGCGAAGTCAGCAGGTGAGATAGAGAAAATCTGGGGGAGTGATTTTGTGGAATACAAACGTAACTCTCCTAGCCATAAAACAATCACAAAAACCCTCAAGTCCCTCGCGGATAGGGGGCTAGTCGTCACGCGCGAAGAAGAGGAAAAGTATAGCAGCACAACAAGATACGCCCTAAGCCCTGAGGCTCGTATGTTCGAAAACAAGTTCGGTGTTCTTAGAGAACTCGTGAATCGGGAAGAGTAATGCTATTCGTCGTCCTGTTCGATGACGTCGATGCCGAGGCCGTCGAGCTGGTCGTCGCGGGGTGGTGAGGGGGCGTCGGTGAGGTAGTCGTGGCCTTGCTTGGACTTGGGGAAGGGGATGACTTCGCGGATGTTGGGGTGGTCGTTGAAGATCATGAGGATGCGGTCGATGCCGAAGGCGATGCCGCGGTGGGGTGGGGCGCCGTACTGGAAGGCGTCCACGAACCAGCCGAACCGTTCCTCGACCTCGTCCTCGGTCAGCCCGAGCACGTCGAAGACGCGTTCCTGGAGGGCGGGGTCGTGGATGCGCTTGCTGCCGCCGCCGATTTCGAAGCCGTTGAGCACGAGGTCGTACGCGTCGGCGTCGAGGGCGGTGAGGGCGTCCTCGTCGTCGGGGTCCGCCTGCCGGAGCTTGTCCGGGTCGGCGGGCATGGTGAACGGGTGATGCTCCGAGCCGAAGGTGCCGTCCTCGTAGGAGAACAGCGGGAAGTCGACCACCCAGACGAGGTCGTAGCCCTCCGCGTCCGCGGCGATGTCGAAGACGTCGTCGGCGAGGTGGCGGCGGAGCGACCCGAGCACCGTGTTGGCCGTATCGATATCGTCGGCGACGAAGAACAGGACGTCGCCCGCCTCCGCGTCGAACGCGTCGATGAGGGCGCGGAGGGTCTCGGTCTCCAGGTAGTCCGCCACCGGGCTCTCGAAGCCGTCCTCCGTCAGCTTAATCCAGACGAGGCCGCCGGCGCCCTCGTCCTTGGCGTAGTCGATGAGGTCGTCCATGTCGGTGTTGGATAGCTGGTCGGCGCGGTCCGGGAGCTTGAAGCCCTTGACGACGCCGCCGTCGTCCACGGTGCGGGCGAAGATGTTGAGCTCGCTGTCCGCCACGCGGTCCGAGACGTCCTGCAGCTCCATGCCGTACCGGCGGTCCGGCCGGTCCGTGCCGTACCGGTCCATGGCGTCCGCGTGCGTGATGACATCCGCCTCGCCGAGGTCGACGTCGAACGCCTCCTTGCAGGCGTGGACGATCATCTCCTCCATCATGTCCAGGAACGGCTGCTGGTCGAGGAACGAGACCTCGAGGTCGAGCTGGGTGAACTCAGGCTGCCGGTCCTTGCGGGTATCCTCGTCCCGGAAGCAGCGCACCACCTGATAATAGCGTTCCATGCCGCCGACCATGAGCAGCTGCTTGAACAGCTGCGGTGACTGTGGGAGGGCGTAGAACGTCCCGGGGAAGTTGCGGGCCGGGACGATGAAGTCGCGGGCGCCCTCCGGCGTCGACTTGGACAGGTACGGCGTCTCCACCTCCAAGAAGTCGTGGTCGTGGAGGAAGGTGCGGCAGGCATGGAAGAACGCCGACCGCTTCCGCAGATTGTCCATCACCCGCTCCTTCCGCATATCCAGGTACCGGTACTCCATCCGCAGCTCCTCCCGCACGCCCTGCTGCTTCTCCTCGTCCAGCGAGAACGGCGGCACGTCAGATTCGTTGACGACCTCGAAGCTGTCCGCCTGGACCTCGACGGCGCCGGTGTCCAGCTCGTCGTTGACCGTTCCCTCCGGCCGTTCCTGGACCTCGCCCGTGATCTGCAGCAGGTATTCGCGACCGAGGTCCTCCGACTCGTGGAACCGGTCCGTGTGCTCCGGGGAGAGCACGACCTGGACCAGGCCGGCGCGGTCGCGCAGGTCCACAAACCGTTTCTGGCCGTGGTCGCGGACGCGGTGCACCCAGCCGACCAGCGTGACCTCGTCGTCCTCGTGGTCGGCGCGGAGCGCGCCGCAGCGGTGCGTGCGGTCCATGCCTCTTTCCGGCCGGTCGAACCCTTTTATAGGTAGCGCAGGGGGCTCCTCCGGGTGCTGGGGTGCTCCTGTTGCCGCTGCGGAATCTTTTTATCCTAGCCTGCCGTATCCAGGCTCTAAGGGGACTGTAGGATGCGTCGGGCCAGCATCATCGTGTTGCTCAGCATCGCTTTGGCTGCCGGATACGGTGGCGGTCGGTTCCATGCCGGGTTCCTCCAGAGCTTCTCCGCCGCGGACTATGTCGACCCCGGCACCCCCGTCGATTTTGTGGATGGCACCCGGTTCACCGTGTTGAACGCGTCCGTTGCCGGGACGGCAGCCTGGGAGGTGGGCCGGCACCGGCAGCACTGTAACGGGACCTGGCTCATCCAGAACAGGACGTTCCGCTCAATGTCTGCACCTCAAATCGTCGTGAACTACAACCTTTCGGCCCTTCCACGGTACCGGGCGGATGTCGTCTCATTCGCGGAGGTGCTTGATGCTACAAGTATACAGGCTGTCGAATCGACCTACCCACAGCCGCAGAGCATCATAAGCATCGTAACAGTAGGACGGGGATATACCCGGGAACAGTTTCCGCCAACGCTTAACGGTACGGGCTGTAGCGACGGTATACATGGACAGGTCTATGACAGGCGGACAGGCCGTTTCAAAGCCGATGGAGCGGTCCACACGGTCGCGCCGCAGCGGGCCGGCGGCTGGTATGCTCGGCAGAGTTTCGGCCGCGGCAGGATACCGTTCGACATGCCGCCCGGCGGGCTTCAGCGTGCTGTTATCACCGTCAACGGGCGCCATGTGGTTCTCAGCGGGATTGGCCCCTGGCTCCGGCTGGAGTACTTCTGGGCCTACGTGAGGGGCACTGTAGGGATATAGCCCGGGCAGCCTGTGGCGGGTAGTTTTTTAACCGCTGCACTCTCAGTGACGGGTGTATGACGGTGTTTCTGGGCGGCAGGCGGCGTCGCGTCCGCGGACGCGGGGTGGGCCGGTGATGACGAAGCTGAACAAGGTGTCGATGAAGGGGTTCAAGTCGTTCAAGGCGCGGACCGCGGTGCCGTTCTACGAGGGGCTGACCGCGATCGTCGGGACGAACGGCTCCGGGAAGTCGAACATCCAGGAGGCCATCGAGTTCGTGATGGGGAAGCGGTCCTCGAAGCTGCGGGCGGAGAACATGGAGCAGCTCATCTTCAACGGCGGGGAGGACGGGACGCCGGCGGAGGCGGCGGAGGTCACGCTGTACCTGGACAACGGGGACGGCCGGTTCGACGATGTGCTGGACGAGGAGCACCAGGGCGTGGACGAGGTGAAGGTGGGGCGGAAGGTGAAGCGGAACGGGTACAGCGTCTACCGGTGCATGGGGAGCAACTGCAAGCGGCGGCAGATCGAGCAGGTGCTGGCGGCGGCGGGGATCGACCGGGACGGGTACAACATCGTGCGGCAGGGGCGTATCACGCAAATCGTGGAGCAGACGGCGCGGGAGCGGCGGGCGGCGGTGGACCGGGTGTCCGGTATCGCGTCGTACGACGAGAAGAAGGATGAGGCCGAGGAGGAGCTGGCGCAGGCCGAGGAGGAGCTGCAGGAGCTGGAGATCAAGCTGACGATGAAGGAGCAGCGGCTGGACCGGCTCGAGGAGGAGAAGGAG